>JAOTYQ010000408.1 GCA_029861725.1 Acidimicrobiia bacterium
CAGCGAGGGCGCGGCGGCCCCGCCGCTCCCACAGCTCCGCATGGCGGTGATGCATGAAGTCGATCGCCATGGCATCGAACGCCGACCGAGCGGGCCCGTCGAGCCGTCGGTACGTCTCGGTGCGGCTCCATGCGATGCGGGGGTGGTAGCCGTCCTCGACCTCGAGCAGCATCACGTCGGCGGCGATGTCGAGCAATCCGCGGCGGACGTCGAGCCGGGCCGCCTCGCCAAGCTCGGCGAGCGCCCCCGATCGGAACGCGGCATCGATGTCCCGCTGTGTCTTCAAGGCGGCGGGGAAGCACAGGTCCTCCTCCTCCCCATCGAAGAACCGGGCCCGAACCGCCTCGGCGTGCTCGCCAAACCGTGTGGTCAGTCGTGCCGCGTCCACCGTGGGGCGGAGCAGCCCAGCGAGGCTTTGCCCGCCGAGCTGCTGGCGCAGCTCGCTTCGTGACCATGGCAGAGACGGTCTGAAGTGCCCGAGCAGCCCGTCGATGGCGTGGGTGGGAACCTCCCAGATCCGAAAGAAGCCGAGAACGTGATCGATGCGGTACGCATCCATGGCGTCCGCCATGGTGGCGAAGCGGCTACGCCACCATGCGTAGCCATCGGCCGACATGGCGCCCCAGTCGTAGGTGGGGAATCCCCAGTTCTGCCCTCGCAACGCAAAATCGTCGGGTGGTGCGCCCGCCTGCCCATCCAGGTGGAAGATCTCAGGGTGCTGCCACACCTCGGCGCTGTTCGGGGACACGCCGATCGGAAGGTCGCCCTTGAGCGCGACCCCTCGCGTCCTGGCGTGCTCGACCGCTTCACCAAGCTGCTCGTGGAGCTGGAACTGGAGCCAGTGGTGGAAGGCGATCTGGTCGGCGTGCTCGCCGAGCGCCATGGCGTCGACCCTCTCCATGTCGAGTTGGGCGTCGTCGCCCCATTGGCTCGTGTCCGGCGTACCATGCACCTCCCGCAGGGCCTGCCACGCCGCGTAGGGACCGAGCCAGGCCCACTCGGCTTCGACGAATTGGGCGATACCAGGCTTCTTTCCGTCGGTGATGTCGTAGATCGCCCGCAGGATGCGCATCTTCTCGGCGATGACGTCCTCGTAGGCGATCTCGGGGAGCGGCTCGAACCGCGCTCGCATGGCCTCGATATCCGCCGCCACGGCCTCGTGACCGGGAATCGCCTCGAGGTCTGCGTAGACAGGGTGAAGGGCATGGACCGAGACCGGGTCATACGGGTACGAGTCGTCCCAGTCGTCGGTCTTCCTGGTGTCGTTGACCGGGAGGAGTTGCACCATCGAGAATCCGGCCTCGGCCGCCCAGGCGATGAACGGGATGAGATCCGTGAACTGGCCGACGCCGACCGATCGACCGGTGCGCAGCGAGAAGACGGGGATGGCGACCCCCGCTCCGGACCAGCCGGAATGATGCATCAGGCCCTCGTCGTCGACCCGAACCGGCCCGTCGTCAGGGACCCGCACGAACCGGTTCGGACCCTGCTCCCATTCCGAGAAATCGGCGTTGCCGATCACGTACTTGTACTCGTAGTCGCCAACCAGCAGGTCGACGGATCCGATCCAAAAGGGATAGGGGCCGGGAACCAGCTCGACGCCATCATTCGGGTCCCAGTCGCCGAGCGCTCCGGTCCCACCGACCAGGACAACCCTGGTGTCCGGGCCGAGATTCGGCTCGAGCAGCCGGAACGTGACCCGGCCCTCGGAGACCGCGGGGGTGGGATATCGGCCCGCTCGAACCCGCGTGAACAGTGCACTGCGTCGGCTCCTGGTGGCGGGGTCATGGGCCATATAGCGATCGATGATGTGGGCCCGGCCATCGAGCTGGCGGGACGTCCGGTCGGTGTCGAGGACCTCGCCGGCTGACGTGTGCACGACGTAGCCGTAGGCGGTCGGCTGGTTCTGCCGGTCGAGCTCGATGGACCACCAACCGTTGCCATCGCGTGTCATCTCGTGACGCTCGCCACGCATCGCGACAGACAACGTGGCGTCGGTGGCGTAGTGGATCAGCAGTCGTGGCACGGACGTGACACTAGGCCACGTGCTCGACCCGACTCGATCCGTGATCAGGCCGGCGTCAGCACGGCCGCGATGTACTCGCCGCTGGTCGCCGACCCTGCTGATTCGCGAAGAGCCAGCAATCCGGCCTCATCCATCGCGTCGCTCCCGTAAGCCTTCGATGGCACGCAGCAGTTCGGCACGACGACTGGGGAACCTCGGGACCATTCGCCAACGGACGAGTGCACGACCGGCCCCAGGAGGATTTCAAGAGGGTGAGATCGCTGGAATGCCATCGACTCCGCGGCCAGAGCCAGCCGTTCGTCGTAAGTGACGATCCCTTCGAGGTCATCACCGAGGTCTAGAGCAGCGGCGAGACGAAGAGCATCCAGGAAACGGAGCTCTGGTGGCTGCAACCGGCCCGCTTCTTCGAACACCGCGGTCGGAACGTCCATCAGCGTGAGCGCATCGAGCACCTCCCGGGCTCGCACCACCCGATCAGGAGCGGCCCGACGTATGGTCCGAAGCAACTCGGTACGGACGAGATCGCAAGCAACTGGCCACCTCGGTTCTTGAGCGAGCCACGACCGGAAGGCTTTGGTCTCCGTCTCAGCAACGACCAGCTTCACCAATGCCGAGGTATCGATGTAGTACGCCACCTCAGTACCGCCCGCTGTTTCGCATCAACTCCAACTCTGCGGAAAGATCCGGCCCACTCTCAGGCGAAGCGAGCTCAACGATCTCACGACGAGCAGGTCGGGCACGGCCAGCATCAACCAGCGCCTCCAGCCGTGACGCTGGGATGGCCGTCATCTGCGCGACAGGGCGCCCTCGATCAGTGATCGTCACGGTCTCACCGGACGCTGCGGCCGCCACCACAGCCGACGCCCGACCAGGTAGTCGTACGCGGCGAGGAACTCGCACCACTCGTCGTCGGGCAGCGTGCCGTTGGTCTGCATCGTGTTCTCGAACGTCATCCCCGGCCGGCGATAGTGCTCCTGGAACTCGATCGCCTTGCGGAAGAAGTCCAACCCCATCAGCGTCGGCTTGCCGCCCTGCCACGCCACCGTCACCCGCGGTGTCTTGTGCCCCTCGATCAGCTGCCGGACCGGTAACCGGGACAAAAAATCGTGGTTGATAGGGCGGTCGGTGCGCCGAATCGTTGGGGCGTCGATTCGGGGACTGACTGATGTCCACCAAACGTCACCCGGGTGAAGCGATCCTGTATCTCGCCGATGCTCGAAGGTATCGTGTCACAATGCCGGTATGGGACGCTCGTCGGGGGATCTCGTTCATCAGCACCCAGCGTCGCGGCGGGCACGACAGGAGGCGGGCCGGGCTCGTCGGCGTGATGTCGCCCTCGATGATCTGGCTGCGCTCCCCGACGTCGAGGCCCGGCGCGATCCGATCGAGGTACTGACCAAACAGGACGAACGACGGCTTCAGAGCCTCGTGCCCATCCGACACGGCCGGATGAGTGCGACCCCGTTCACCTTCTATCGAGGAGCGGCGGCGGTCATGGCGTCGGACTTGTCGCAGACCCCGAGCACCGACCTCGGCGTCCAGCTATGCGGCGACGCTCACCTGGCGAATTTCGGCCTCTTCAGCGGACCGGACCGGCGGCTCGTCTTCGATCTCAACGACTTCGACGAGACCCATCCTGGTCCTTTCGAGTGGGACGTCAAGCGGCTCGCGGCCAGTGTCGCCGTTGCTGGTCGGAACAACGAGCTCTCACCGGGCAAGGTCGAGCGGGCAGTCTTGAGCGCGGTCGAGGGGTACCGCACGGCGTTGGAGCAGGTCGTGGAGCGGAGCCCACTCGAGGTGCACTATTGGCGGCTCGAGCTCGATCAGCTGCGAGACCTCATCGATGACGACGGCAAGGCTGCCTCTCGCCTCGACAAGGCGACGAGGAAGGCGACGAGGAAGAACAGCCTCCGGGCGCTGGACAAGCTGACCGACATCGTCGACGGCCGGCGCGTGATCGTGTCCGAGCCGCCGCTCATCGAGCGCCTTGATCAGTTCCTCGAGCCAACCGAAGCGCCTCGACTCGACGAGTTCTTCGACCGGTACATTGCATCGCTGCCGAGATACCGTCGGCTGCTGCTCGATCGCTATGCGATCGTCGATATCGCCCACAAGGTCGTTGGCGTCGGGAGCGTCGGGACCCGGTGTCTTATCGTGCTGCTGGAGAGCGGTGACGGAGAGCCGCTGTTCTTGCAGTTCAAGGAAGCGACGGATTCGGTGCTCGAGCCCTACACGAAGCCGAGCGAGTTCGAGCCGGGCCAGCGCGTCGTCGAAGGCCAGCGGTTGACCCAGACGATGGGCGACATCTTCCTCGGCTGGTCGCAGTACACGAACGACGACGGCGAGACGATGTACTTCTACTTCCGGCAGCTCTGGGACGGGAAGGGATCGGCTGAGATCGAGGAGATGGGGGGCAAGCGGCTGCGGCGGTACGCACGGCTCTGTGGTGGCGTTCTGGCGTTGTCCCATGCCCGTTCTGGCGACGCATCGATGATTGCTGGGTATATCGGGCAAGACGAGACCTTCGACCGGGCGGTCGCCTCCTTCGCCAACGACTACGCCGACCTCACCGAACGGGACCACGCAGCCCATCTCGACGGCATCTCGAACGGCCGGGTCGCAGCGGAGCAAGACCTTCGATGACGAGCACTCGATCGATGGGTGCCAGCGCTCGAGCGCAGAGCCGGCGGTGACCGCGTCGCAGAGCACTCGAGCCGATCGAGCGGGTGAGCCAACGGGGCTGGCCCGATACCTCCCGATTCTCGATTGGTCTCGTAACTACGACCGTAGTTTGGCTCCGGGCCGATCTCGTGGCCGGACTGGCCGTGGCGGCCCTGGTGGTGCCGAAGTCGCTCGGCTATGCGGGCATCGCCGGTGTACCGATCCAACACGGCCTGTACGCAGCAGCCGCAGGCACGATCATCTATGCCCTTTTCGGAACAGCAAAGCAGATCTCGACCGGTCCGAGCTCCGCACTGGCGGCGGTGGCCGGGAGCGCGGTCCTGGTGGCTTCGGTCAGCGACGAAGACGCGGTCACCCTCGTTTCCGCCATCACGATCATGACCGGTCTGCTGTTCTTGGTGCTGGCGGTTCTCAAGATGGGGTGGATATCGAACTTCCTGTCGAAGGCGGTCATCACGGGCTTCCTCTTCGGCGCCGCCATCGAGGTCGTCGTCGGCGAGTTGCCCAAGCTCACCGGTACCGAGATCGACGGGACGAATGCGTGGCAGAAGTTCGGGAGCTGGCTCGGCAGCCTCGGCGACACCGATGGGGCGACGCTGGTTCTCGGCCTCATCTCGCTGGTCGTGATCGTGGCTATCCGGTTCTCTCCGACGAAGATACCGGGAGCGTTGGTACTCGTCGTCGGCGGGCTCATCGCCTCGTTCGCGTTCGGGCTCGAAGACCGCGGCATCGCTCTGGTGGGCGAGGTACCTCGGGGACTCGTCGCCCCCGCCCTGCCCGACCTGGGGTTCGTCGTCGACAACTTCGCCACGATCGGGTCGGCATCACTCGGTCTGCTCCTCATCGGGTTCTCGCAAACGGCGGGGGATGCCCGCGCCTTCGCCTCCAAGCATGGGTACCGGATCGACG
>JAOTYQ010000030.1 GCA_029861725.1 Acidimicrobiia bacterium
GTCAGCTCCTCGACCCAGCTGTCGACGAGCTCCATCGTCTGGCCCCGAACCGCCATGTCAGCGAAGACCGGATCGATGATCGACTCGTTGTCGCAAGCCTCGTGGATCCACTCGGCCAGGGCCTCCCAGTGACGCGGCATCAGCACCAGGATCGACACGTATTCATCGGCGCACGGATACAACCCGAACGGTCGGGACAGGGTCCGCCGGTTGCCGGCCCTGACCCGATGGACGCGGTCGTCGAGGAATACCGGTACCCCAGTCTCGGGAGCGAAGGCCAGGCAGACCTCGGCCAGGGAAAGGTCGACGAGCTGGCCCCGGCCGATCAGGCGCCGGCCCCGCAAGCCCATCACCGCTCCGACCGCAGCGTTCAACGCCGTCGCGTACAGGCCCATTTGAGCCGGTCCGCCGGGCACCACCGGCGGCTGATCGTCGAATCCGGTGGTGTACAACACGCCCGATGCGGCCCAGGCGACCAGATTCGACGACCTCCAGCTGCGCTTGGGTCCGGTGAGGCCGAACGGGGTGATCGAGACCCAGACGACGTCGGGGTTGCTCGCTGCGATCGCCTCGTAGCCGAGGCCGAGGCCGGCGAGCACGTCGGGTCCGTGGTCGTCGATCACCACGTCGGCATCGCCGAGGAGGCCGGCGAGCGTCGCCTGTCCGTCGTCGTCGTCGAGGTCGACGACGACGCTCCGGCAGCCCATTGCGAGATAGGCCCACCAAAGCGACCCTTCGGGCTCGTCGACCCCCTCGATGAAGGGCGCCATTCGCCGCAACGGGCTGCCGCTCGGGGGCTCGATCTTGACCACGTCGGCGCCCAGTCCGGCGAACAGTCGGGAAGCGTAGGCGCCAGGGAGCCCCGACAGGTCGAGCACCTTCACGCCGTCGAACGGTTGGCCCATCACAGATCCCTCGTGTCCGGTGCGTCGTGGGGAAACAGCACGTGCAGCCAGTTCTCGTAGGGCCGATCGACCCTGAGGTCGGGATGGTCCATCGTGAAGGCGAGCCCGTCATCGATCAGCTTCGCGACCTCGTCCTCGCTCATGCCGGCCACGCCGGTGAGAACCTCGACCGTGTGCTCACCCGAGCTCGGTCCAGCCCGTTCCCAGGAGCCCGGCGTCTCGCTCATCCGAATCGGGTAACCCGAGAACAGGTCCCTGGTGAACCGGCTGCTGGGTCGCGCCTGGTACCAACCGCTCTCCATGACGTGGGAATCCTGGAGGATGTCCTCGTTGGTCGCCACGACGTGGGCTGCGACCCCGACCCCCTGTAGCCGGGTCGCCAGGTCGGTGTTGGTGAACCCGACGGTCCAGGCTGCGATCGCTTCGTCGAGGACATCGGCGTTGGCCAGGCGGGCCTCATTGGTGGCGAACCGCTCGTCGTCGGCCCACTCGACCGGGCCCAGGCTCAGGAGCCCCTCCCACATCTCGTCGTCCTCGACGCTGATCGCGATCCAACGCTCCTCCCCTCGGCAGGGGTAGACCCCTTCGGGGGCGTACCACAGCGATCGGTTGCCGACGCGGGACTGGGTCCGGCCGGTGAGGGCGTGATCCATCACGTAGGGCCCGAGCAGGAGCGAGACCGTCGTCTCGAACTGCGACACGTCGACGTGCACGCCCTCGCCGGTACGGTCGCGCTGCTCCAGCCCGGTGAGCGTGCAGAACGCGGCGTGGAGCGAGCTGAGGTAGTCGGGCGGCGCGACGGTGGCGATCCCGGCGGGCTCCTGGTCGGCGTGACCGGTGAGGTCGTCGATCCCGACGAGCGGCGCCTGGTTCGGTCCCCACGCCACGAACGGGTAGTAGGGAGCCTCGGGATCGGAGCCGAACCCCGGGAGCTGGACGTAGACGATGTCGGGCCGGAGCTCGGTGACCGAGTCGTAATCGAGCCCGAGCTCGGCCAGAGCCCGAGCACCGATGTTGGCGAGGAACACGTCGCACTCGGCCAACAACCGGCTGGCCGCCGCCCGGGCCTCGGGTTCCTTGAGGTCGAGGGCAACGCTCTTCTTGTCGGCGTTCATCTCCGACACGTACGGGCTCGAATCGGGTATCACCGGCGCCAGCTCCTCGTTGTCCCGCAACCACGCACTGCCGATGAGACGGACGATGTCGGGACTGGTCGGCGACTCGATCTTGTAGACCTCGGCGCCGTGATGGGCGAGGAGGCGGCCGGCGTTTGGCGACGCGATCGCGATCCCGACCTCGAACACCTTCACTCCGTCGAGCAATCGAACCATCCAACACGTCTAGCACGGGGGAACGGGGCTCGCCCGTCGTCGTGGCTCGATCCCGCCACCGAGCCCGGACTCAGTCGGCGAGCGCCGCTGCCGCTGCGGGAGCCACCGCGGCGTCGCCGTCGCTGACCGGTCGACCGGCCAGTCGGAAGATGACCAGACCGACGAGCGCCACCGCGGTCATCGCCAGGAACGCGGTCCGATAGTTGGCGCCGTCTCGCACGACCCCGACCACGAACGGGCCGAGCCCGACGCCGGTCACCATCAGCAGTGACCCGAGGCCGTAGATCCGGGGATAGTCGCGCACTCCGAAGGCGTCGGCCAGCAACAGCGGGTGGAGCATCAGCAGGTTCCCCATGGCAAGCCCGAGGATGACCACGCCGAGCAGGATCGTCCACTGCTGGTCGGCCAGTCCGATGATCGTGATCCCGAGGGCTTGCACCCCGATCAGCGTGGTTGTCAGTGTGGCCAGCGGGATGCGGGTGGCGGCGATACCCCCGAGTAGGCGGGCCCCGACGCTAGTCGAGGTCACCACGATCAGAGCGAGGCTGGCGGCGTCGACGTCGACGGCGTCCTTGGTGAGCTTGAACACGTGCTGCAACGCGCCGACCTGGGCTCCCATCACCAGGATGAACGCACCTGACATGAACCGGAAGTACCGCGTCCGAACTGCGGCGGCGAACGGAACACCCGGCACCTCGGCGCGGTCCGGGCCGGTGTCGAGCGGTGGGGCGCCGTCGGGCCGGAGGCCGAGCGCCTCCGGCGACGGCCGCAGCAGGAGCAAGGTGATCGGGACGATTCCGAGCCAGAAGCCGACGGCGAGGCGGGGGGCGAGGGCCACCAACGATTCGTCGTCGATGAGTTGAGCGATCACCGGGGTGATGACGATACCGCCGACGGACAGGCCCGTCGACGCGATCGACAGCGCGATCGAGCGACGGACGTGGAACCATCGGGTGACGAGGCTGGTGGCGGGCACGAGGCCGGCGAGGGCGTAGCCGCCGCCGTAGATGACGAACACGGCGAACATCTGCCAGACGGTCCGTACCTGCCCGAGCAGCAGGATGCCGACGGCGGCAATCGTGGCCCCGACCGTCATGACCGCTCGGATATCGAAGCGGCTGATCAGGCCGCCGGCAAAGTAGCCGGCGATTCCCGAGATCACGAAGAACAGGCCGGTGCCGGCCCCGGCCGTCCCGACGCTGAAGCCCTGCTCATCGACCAGAGCGTCGAGGAACACACCCTGGGCGTAGAACGCGAACCCCGACCCTGTGGTCATGGTGACGAAGATCCCGACGAGGACCCACCAACCGCGGAAGATGCGGGGCTGGTGGGGCGCGGTGATCGCTCGGGTCATGACCAGAGGCTACGAACCTGGCGTCCCCGATGGTTAGTCCAGGGCCTGCTCCGGCGGTGCGGGTCCCACCAGGGCGGGACGGCGAGCGGATGCCGGCGGCAGGCGAATGAGGAAGAATGGAGGCGTGGATGTGATCGAGTACACCGACGCAATGTGTTCCTGGGCCTGGGGCACCGAGCCGAAGCTGCGGCTCTTGCACTGGCGCTTCGACGACCAGATCGACTCCTGGCGGTACGTGATGGGTCACCTGGTCGAGGACGAGTATCTGCCCGATCGGGATCGAGAAGCCGACGCCCCGAAGCTCGGCGAGTACTGGAAGGTGGTCTGCGACCAGACGGGCATGCCTCGACCGGACCCGCTCCGCCGGTCGCCGGCCGGGAGCCGAGCGTCGGGGCTGGCGGTGAAGGCCGCCGAGCAGCAGGGCCCAGCGACGGCGGAGGCGGTCCTCCGGCGGATGCGGGAGGCCACCTTCGTCCACGGCGAGCCGGCCGACACCGTCGATCGGGTGGTCAGCGCTTGCGCCGGTGTCGACGGCCTCGATCTCGCCGCCCTCGAAGCGGTGGTCGGCTCACCGGAGATTGCGCTGGCCTACGACGGCGACCGAGACGAGACCCGAACGCCGAACGACTACGTCCTCACCCTGGAAGGCGACCGGCCGGGGATCGGACGGGCCCGCCAGGCCAAGGACGGACGCATGCGGTTCGTGTTCCCGACGATTCTCGTCCGCGTCGGCGACGACGAGCTCACCGTGCCCGGGTGGATGCCCTACGAGGACTACGAGCGGGCGCTGTTCGCCGCCGGGGCGGTGCCCTCGGAGCGGACCCGGTCCAACCCCAGTCCCGAGGAGGCGTTGGCTCGCTGGCCGAGCCTGGCCGGCCACGAGCTGTCGGTGATCTGCGGGCCGGACGCGACCGTCCCGTCGGGAGCGACGACCCTTCGCTGGGACGGCGGTGTGCTGCATGCCAGGCCGGGCTACCTCCCCGCTGCGACCGCCTGAGCCGCCGCCGTGGCGGTCACCGCTCCCCCGCCGCTGTCGGATGAAGCTGAGGGTGGAAACCTCGGCGTAGGGCGGCCACCGAGGTCGGAGGGGTGAGCACGTCGACCATCGCGCCGGACGGTCGGTCGACCGGTCGTCCCCACCCGTCGAAGCCGAACGGCTGCAGGTGGAGAGCGGTCACGAGATGGGGTTGTCGGTCGGATTGGGGGATCACCACGGTCCCGACCGGCACGACGTCCAGCTCGGCCCGGCCGAGGATCCGATCGCCGGCCCGATCGAGCCCCCGACCCCGTCGGAGCCGCTCCCCGGCCAGCCGGCGGTTCAACTCGGGCGCCAGCAGCGGCTCGGGGCATCCTGACCAGGCGGTGACCGCGTCGCGGTAGGCCCGGTACTCATCCCGGCGGCACAGCCCGCAGGGGCGGTGACCGGCGGCGAGGGCGACTGCGTCGTCGAGGAAGAAGAGGGGCGTCCATGTTCGGGGAGCAGCGAGAGGGTGTCGCCACCCTCGGAACTCGGTGTGGCAGATGATCCACAGCGATGCCCCCTGGTGCCGCACGACCCGCCCGCCGTCGTCGACGAGACAGCCCCGGTTGCCCGTGAACAGCCCGCGCTCGACCACCGCGTGCAGATCTCCCCAGGGGTCGACGCGGTTGCGGCGGGGTCCGGCGGCAACCGATCGCGATGCCATGGCCGCACCATCGCGCGAACGGGTCGGTGCCGTCGATTGCACTCGCCTCACGGGCGAGACGGCCCAGACCGGCCGATCCCGGCGGCGGTAGCGTCGGGGATCGGTGATCATGTGAACGACGCTCGACGCGGCCAGGACGACCGGTCCGGCGAGGCGACAGAGGCCGAGTCGCCTCCGGCACTCCCGCCCAGCGGCTTCCGTTACGGGATGCGGGCGCTGCGCCACCGCAACTTCCGGTTCTTCTTCGCCGGTGCGCTGGCCTCCAACTCCGGGAACTGGCTCCAGAGCTTGGCCGTGCCTTTCGTGCTGTTCGACCTGACCGGGATGTCACTGTGGGTGGGCCTGGCCGGGTTCGCCCAGTTCCTGCCGGCGTTCCTTCTCGGACCGCTCGGCGGGTCACTGGCCGACCGGCTCGACAGACGCCGGCTCCTCCTCGCCACCCAACTGGCCATGGCGGCCGCCGCGTTCCTCCAGTGGGCGACGTGGACGGTCGGATGGCGTCAGCCCCTTCTCATCCTCGGCATCACCGCTCTCACCGGGATCTTCAGCGGACTGATGATCCCGAGCTGGCAGGCGTTCGTGCCGTCGCTCGTGCCGAAGCAGGACCTCGCGTCGGCCATCACCCTCAACTCGACCCAGTTCAACGCCTCCCGAGCCGTCGGCCCGGCCCTCGCCGGGTTGCTGCTGGCCACCGGCGGACCGGGATGGGCGTTCTTCCTCAACGGGGTCTCGTTCCTCGCGGTGATCGGGGTGCTGTGGGTCGTCCGCCCGCTCGTCGTCGACTATTCACGTCGCCGGGCCGAGGGCGTGGTCGCCGGGTTCCTGACCGCGGTGGCCTACATGCAGGAGCGAACCGGGATCCTCGTCAGCGTGCTGTGCGCGATGCTGGTGGCGTTCTTCGGGAATCCGATCGCTCAGTTCACCGTCGTGTTCGCTGACGACGTCTACGGAGCCGGGCCCCGGGTCGTCGGCGCCCTCGCCTCAGCGATCGGGATCGGCGCCGTGCTCGTCGCCCCTGCCTTGTGGAGCTGGGACACCCGGATTCCCCGCTCGGCCGTGGTGCGGTGGGGCTTGCCGGTCTACGGCCTGGCGGTCATGGCGTTCGGGGTTGCCCCGAACTGGCCGCTCGGTCTCGCCGCGCTGCTGGTCGTCGGCGCTGGCTTCCTCGCGGTCATCGCCACGACGAACACCTCGGTCCAGCTCATCGTGGCCGACCACATGCGTGGTCGGGTGATGTCGGCCCGGGTGATGGGGTTCACCTTGGCGTTCCCGGTTGGCTCGCTCGTCCAGGGCGCGCTCGCCGATGTCTGGGGCCCGCAGGTGACCGTGACCGTCGCCGGTGCCTGCCTGCTGGCGGCAGCCTTGTTCCTGGCGACCAAGCCGGCCACGTTGGCGAGCCTCGACCGCGAGGACGACACCCCCGATCGGCGGCGCACGGACGAGGATCTCAGCGGGTGAGCCAACCGTGGGCCTGGGGCTTGCGCCCGGCCTTCGGGTCGAGCCTGACGTGCACGATCGCCGGCCCGTCGAGCGCGGCTGCGGCATCGAGCGCCGCCCGCAGGTCGGCGGTGTCCTCGACGTAGAAGCTGCCCGCTCCGAACGCCTCGGCGATCTTCTCGTAGCGAGCGGTCGGGAGGTACACGTTCGGTGGCGGCGGTCCTTCGGCCGGCAGCTCGGCGATGCCGCCACCGATGCCGTTGTTGTTGAGGATGACGACGACGACTGGTAGCTGGTAGCGGCAGATCGTCTCCATCTCCATGCCGCTGAACCCGAACGCCGAGTCGCCTTGAACCGAAACGACCCGCTGGCCCGGGTTGCACACGGCGGCCGCGACCGCGAACCCGAGCCCGATGCCCATCGTGCCGTAGCTCCCGGCGTCGAGGCGGTGGCGGGGGTTGACGTTCGGCATCTGGGTGCGGCCGATGTCCATCGTGTTGGCGCCCTCGCCGACGATGATGTCGTCGGGTCGCAACCAGTCGGCGATGTCGCGGAACGCCCGGTAGTAGTTCATCGGCGAGGAGTCGTCGGCTCGCATCGGGGCGACCGCTTCCTCGTTGGCTGCGATCTTTGCGGCGATCGAGCTGCGCCACGGCGTCTCGGCGTCGTAGCGCCACGGGTCGTCGGCCAGCTCGGCGTTGAACTGGCCCATGATCGCCCTGCCGTCGCCGACGAGGGCGACCTCAGCCGGGACATTGTGGCCGATCTGCTCCGGGTGGCTGTCGAGCTGGAGCACCCGGACCTTCGGGTTGAAGCGAGGCTTGCGGCCGAAGTGCATGATCCAGTTGAGGCGGGCTCCGGCCAGCAGGATCACGTCGGCCTGCTCGAGGGCGTGGGACCGGGCCGCTCCTACGGAGAGCGGGTGGTCGTCGGGCACCACGCCCTTGCCCATCGGTGAGGCGAGGAACGGGAGCTGGGTCCGATCGATGAACTGGCGGACCTCGTCCTCGGCTCGGGCCCAGGCCATGCCCTTGCCCACGATGACCAGGGGGTTCTCGGCCGACTTGAGCGCACCGATCGCCCGCCTGACCGACTCGGGCTCAGCATGGGTCCGGGGCGGATCGCCGACGATGGGGGCGGTGCCGATCGTGTCCTCGTCGACCCGACCGTCGATGACGTCGGCCGGCAGGTCGAGATACACCGGTCCGGGGCGGCCGTACAGCGAGGTCCGGATCGCCTGCTCGACGTAGTAGGGAATCTTGTCGTGAGCCTCGACCCGGTGGGCGTACTTGCACCACGGCTTGGCCGCCGCCACCTGGTCCTCCTCCTGGAAGGCGCCCATGCCGTTCTGGTCGGTGGGCGAGGCCCCGCCGATCAGGATCATCGGCCACAGATTCTCCTTGGCGTTGGCCAGCCCGGCGAGGGCGTGGATCACGCCGGGCCCGGACACGACGAGACAGCCCTGGGGGCGTCCAGTCAGGTAGCCGGCGGCCTGCGCAGCGTACGAGGCCGACTGCTCGTTCCGCATGCCGATGAACGTGATGCCTTCGGCCTGCATGGCGAGGGCGATCGGTACGACGGGGAACCCGACGATGCCGAACACGTACTGGACGCCCTGCTGGGCCAGGTTGCGAGCCAGGATCCTGGCCCCCGATATCTCAGCCATCGACGGCTGCTCCTTTCTCGACCAACTCGTCGATCGTGGATTCGGTGAGGTCCAGCTCGGCAGCGAGGATCTCACGGGTGTGCTCGCCGACCAGCGGAGCCCGGGTGACGGGCACGTCGCTGGCCGACAGTCGGAACGGCGGCTTCATCACGAGCAGGTCGCCTTTGGTGGGGTGGTCGAGCGTAGCGAAGAAGTCGCGGGCGATCAGGTGGGGATCGGTGAAGACCTCCGCGGTGTCGAAGGCGGCGGACACCGGCACCCCGGCTTCGCCGAGGCTCGTCATGATCTCACGTTTGGTCCGCTCGGCGAACCAGGGGGCGAGGAGGCCCCGAAGCTCGCGCGAGTTGGCCATCCGGTCCCGGGGCCGGGCGAAGCGCTCGTCGTCGAGGAGCTCCGGTCGCTCGATCGCCTGGCAGAACGTGGCCCACAGCGCCTGGCTGGCGATCGTGACGAACACGTAGTCGGCGTGGCTCGCCTCACCGCCGTTGGCCGGCTTGCATCGCCACCGCCCGCTCGGCGCGGCCCCATCGCGGCGGGGCCCGACCGGATCGGCCTCGGGTCCCCAGCTCCACGAAGCGAGCGTGCGGATGAACATCGTCATGACCTCGTGCATCGACAGCTCGATCACCTGGCCCTCACCCGTCCGCTGCTGTTGCACGTAGGCGGCGGCGATGGCGAACGCGGCGTGGATTCCGGTGCCGGTGTCGGCGAAGGTGCCGCCCGGACTGAGCGGCCCGCTCTCGGCGGTGCCGGTCATCGACGTGACCCCCGAGGCCGCCATGGCGAGGGGGTCGAAGCTCTTGTAGTCGGCGTAAGGCCCGCTGAGCCCGAAACCCTTGATCCGGGCGATGATCAGGCTCGGGTTGATCTCGTGCAACACATCGGGACCGAAGCCGAGCCGCTCGATGACCCCCGGACCCTGGTTCTCGATCAGGACGTCGAACCGAGGTAGCAGCCGACGCAGCAGCTCGGCCCCGTCGGTCGACTTCAGGTCGAGGCACAGACCACGTTTGTTGCCGTTGTGGTTGCAGAAGTACTGCGAGTCGGTGCCGTCGTCGGAGAAGACCGCCCGACCCGGATCGCCCCGAGGCGCTTCGAGCTTGACGACGTCGGCGCCGAGCCATCCCAGGTACTGGCCACACGTCGGCCCGGCCTCCCACTGCGTGAAGTCGAGCACCCGCATCGTCTCGAGAGCTGGCATAGAGACCCCCTTGGTACGGCTGGAAGCCGCTCGTGGGAGAGGCTACGCCCCTCACTGCAAGGGCGAGAAGTTGGTGGGTCGCAGGATTCGGTTCTCGATGTGGTGGACAAGAGGCCCGTCGGCCTCGGACTCGGCCCGGGCCTTCTGCCAGTCCGGATCGGCCTGGAACGCGGCCCAGGCTTCGTCGCGTTGGGCCATGCTCTCGAAGCCGATGATGTACCAGAGCTCGTCGCTCCGACCGCCGACCGAATTGAGCCAGTAGCCGACGTTAGTGATGCCGTGCTTCTCGAACAGCCCGGACGTGTGGTCGCGAAAGCGCGACAGGAGCGCGCCCATCTTTCCGGGGTGGGCGGTGTAGATGCGGAGCTCGTGGATCATGGCCCCGTACTAGCAGAGGCTGGTCGCCGGCGTGAACAGGACGAACCGGCCGGGAGTCGCCGGCGGCCAGCGGACCGGGCCAGGCTGTGCCAACCGACGACAATGACCGATACGGCGCGAGCCGCTCTATGGCTCGAAGACGGCCAGGATGCGGGTCTCGATGCTGCGGCGAGGCGGCACGTCGGCCGGCTGAGAGTCGTCGACGAACGAGGTGTGGGGGCACTGAGCGGCACGGCCGGGGCGGGGATCGAGCTGCTTGGTGAGCAGTACCTCATCCGGGGTCATCTCCGGGTAGTAGTACCAGCGGTGGTCGGGGTTGTACACCGGGGCCGACACCAGCCCACCGGGGTCGTCAGCGGAGCGAGCGTAGCCCGTGTAGCGGTACGGGATGATGTCGCCCGGGGCTATCGAGCGGACGTCGAGTACGGCCAGGGGGTTCTGGCGGACGACGTTGTCGAACGGCTGCCAGGTGTTGTACCAGGCATAGGTCCAGGAGTTCTCGGGCTCGACGTCGTTGCGGGCCAGCAGGTCTCGGCTCATCCGCTCGAGGTTGTCCGGGTGGTAGTCGCAGTGGACGAACCGAGCGTAGGCGTAGTTGAAGTTGCTCTGGTCTTCGGTCCTCACGAGATCGGCCAGGAGGTAGGTGCGGGTGGCGCCGGCGAGCTGGCGGACGAGATCGAGCATTGCCGGGTGGTAGTCGCGCCTGACCCGCGCACGGTCGCGGCCAGCCGCAGTCGTCGAGTGGGTGCACAGCGTGAAGCCGGACGTGTCGACGCCAAGTCCATCGCCGGCGATCCGAGCGTCGTGGACGACGACCTCACGGTACGAGGTGCAGGCGTGACGAGAATCCCGGCTGCCGATCCTGGGCGGCTCCGACGCGTCCCGCCATTCGGGATCGATGTAGCGGATCCGTGCCGTTGTCGTTCGGTCCTGACTCACGGTCACCCCCGTGCTCGCGGTCGTACCCGAATCGTAGGGGCCGGCGGCGGCGGCACCCAAGTAGCGCACTCGGCAGGGTCGGTGAGCCATCCGACCCGGCCCGCCGCACCTAGGGTGTCGCCATGAGCAGTCCCTTCCCCCCGAGCAGCGAGCCGCCGTACCTGGCCAACCCGACTCCCCACGGCAACCCGGTGCAAGCCTCGGCTCGTGCCCGGAAGTCGAAGCGGATGGTGAAGGTCGGACTCGTGCTCGGCGGCGTCGGCCTGGTATTGGCGCCGCTGTTCGGGTTCCTCGGTTGGCGGAGCCTGCCCGATGTGAACGAGTTCCCCCGGGCGAGCGGTGAGCGACAGCCCGTCGTCTTGACCGAAGGCGAGTGGACCGTCTTCGCAGAAGGACCGGCCGGCCTCGGCCCGACGCTGATCGAAGGTCCCGACGGTGCCCCCGTGCCGGTCAGGTCGGTCTTCACATCACAGACCTACACGCTGAGCGGTCGCACCGGCGAGTCGGTTGGCGAGGTCGACATCGCGGCCGACGGCACCTACCTCGTGACGACTCCCGCAGGCGAAACGACGGCGTTCGCTCAGGACTTCGCGTCCTCGCTCGTCGCCTCGATCGGGTTGTTCCTCGCCGCCGTCTTCGTCGGTGGCGGGATGCTCCTGATCGGCGGTGTGCTCACGCTCATCGGGCTCCTGCGCTCCTGATCCCCGTCGAAGTTGCGTGAGAGTTACCCACATCTGATGTTGGTAACTCACGCCAGAACGGGGTCGTCGGCCCGGCGCTCGCTGAGCCGACAGCGCATCGCCTCGATCGCCGACCAGCTCCACCTGTCGGTCAGGACCGTCGAGACCCATCTGCACAAGATCTACCGAAAGCTCGGCATCTGGGGTCGGTCGCAGCTCGCTGCCCCCTTGTCGAACCCTGACCCCGCCTGATCGGCCGAAACTGCGCCAGTTACCCACAACTGATGCGGGTAACCCACGCCAGGACGGCTTGGGCCGCTATCATGATGTCGGTTTCGACGCTGGACGAATCCCTGGAGCCTGCATGGCGAAGGCGGGCTGAGAGCCGCGGAGGGAGGGTTCGTGAGGGCAGCGCTAGTCGATTTTCGCAAGAGGTGTCCGGGCGTGTTGGGGTCGTGGATCGTCGATGACCAGGGCAAGCCCGGCGACCCCGACCTGGCGGCGATGTTCGACATCGACGTCGTGCACGTCACCGACCAGCTGGCCGACGTGTACCTCGCCCTCGAGCCCCTGCAGCAGGCGACCGAGACCGGCGGGGGAACCGACTTCGATGGTGACCTCCTGCTCGACTTCGGCAGCGTCATGATCCTGGCCCGACCCGTGGCCGACGGGTTGCTGGTCATCTTGGCCGACATCGACGCCAATTTGGTCAAGATCCGGGCCCTGAGCAACCTGCTCATGAAGCGCATCGAGCGCAACCTGTTGTTGGACGGGTAGCGATGGTCGAGGACTTCATCGACGGGATCGACCAGACGAACGGGATCGGCGCCTACGCCGTGTTCGACGACGAGCGGCCGCTCCAGGTCCGGGCCCCCGATCCGACTGCGTTCTACGAGGCGTTCGTCGCCGTGCAACAACTGGGAGAGCACCTGGCCAGGGAGGTGCGGGCCGAGGGTCTCGTCGCAGCCACCTTCTTCAACCGAGAAGAACAGTACCTCTATCGGACGATCTCGTCCGACGAGGGCCGGGTCTCCGTAGCGTTCCAAGCCGACGCCGGGTTCGATCTCGCCGCTACGGTCGACCGCATCGACGAAGAAGCCCGGGGAGGCAGCGCCGCCGACCAGCCCCCGCCCCCGACCGCGGCCGACGCCATGCCAGCGAACCCGCCTCCTGGCGCCTAGCGCGACGGCGCCGGGCCTCAGACTCGGGCCTGGCTACGCTCGCTCTCCAGCACTCAGCTCTCCGGCACTCAGCTCTCCGGCACTCAGCTCTCCATCGATTGGCGGGCCGCCTCCGCATCCCGGTGCAGCTGCTTCAGCTCCTCGGCGATCGGGCTGTAACGCATCGAGCCCCGGTCGATCCACTCGGTGGCGAACTCGGCGCCTCGGCCGAACTTCGACCGCTCCAAGGGGAGCTTGATCACGTCGTGGGGCTCGCGCACCACGGCCACGGGGTCTCGGCCGGCGGCCACATCGTCGAGCGCGTTGCGGAACATGCGGCGGCAGGCGACCACGCCGACGTCGCTCTTCGTGATCATCTCGTTCGTCCGGTCGGCGATCTCGCCCTGGGTCACCCAGGCCATGATGTCCTGGCCCTCGATGTAGTCGACGAGGTGCTCGCCGTTCTCGTCGAGCCACTCGTAGCTGTAGTCGACGATAGGCGGATCGGGCGGAAGGTCGGCGCCCTCCGGAGCGTGGACGGTGTAGAACAGCATCCAGGTGTGGGTGTCGTCGACGGGCACCCGGATCTGCATCTGGAACACACCGTTGCCGCCAACCCACATCTTGTAGGGGAAGACGAGCGGGTGCCCGATCTTCCAGTCGTCGCTCTCCTCGCTCTGGCCTTGGAGCAGCCGACGCTTGATGATGCCGTGCTCGAACGGGTCGAAGGCGACCCGCTCGTGCTTGTTGTGACTGAACGCGCTTGGCATGTCGAAGCCCTTGTTGGCTGCGATGAACTCGAAGTAGTTCCCATGGAGCGCCTCGACGTGATACGGATCGACCGCGTTCTCCATGATCTGGAACCAGTTGCAGGGCAGCATCGAGTGGCCGATGTCTCGGATCCCGTCCATGACATACGCCTCGTAGCGGGGCAGCTCGGGGGCCGGGCCATCGCCGACATAGGCCCACACCAGGCCGCCCAGCTCCTGGGCCTCGCCGGCCCGGATCGAGCACCGCCGCCGGAACTCGGGCGAGCTGTCCGGCTCGGCCAGGATGTCGACGCAGGTGCCCTCGGGGTCGAACTTCCAGCCGTGGTAGCCGCAGCGGAGGCCGCCGTTCTCGACGATCCCGTAGACCATCGACGCCCCCCGGTGGGGGCAGCGCTCGGCCACGATGCCATAGGCACCCTCGGGCGTCTTGAACAGCGCCCAGTCCTCGCCGAGCAGGCGGGCCTTCTTCACCGGGAATTCGTCGAGCTCCCTGGTGACTGCGACCGGGTACCAGTAGTGGCGGAGCACGGCCCCCATCGGGGTGCCCGGCCCGATGCGGGTCAGCTCGTCGTTCTGTTCCTGGGTGAGCATGTTCGTTACTCCAGTTTGGTGACGGTACCGGCCGATCCGTCGACGCGGATCAGGTCGCCGGTCTTGATCTCTCTCGTACCGAAGCCGGTCCCGGTGACCGCCGGGATGCCATACTCCCGGCAGACGATGGCGGCGTGGCTCATCATCCCCCCGATGTCGGTCACGCAGGCCTGGATCTTGGGGAACACCGGAGCCCAGCTGGGGGCGGTGATGGGCGAGACGAGGATCTCGCCGTCGGCGATGTCGCCGATGTCCTCGGGGTTGAACACGAGCCGAGCCGGACCCTCGACGATCCCCGGGGAGGCGGCCATGCCGGTCAGCTCATCGGCCCCTTCCTCGGCCCCCAGCCATCCCTGCACCGAGTCGCTCGTGATGCCCCACAGCATGATCGTGAACGGCTCGGTGACCACGTCGGGAGGTTCGCCAAGCGCCTTCGGCGGTTGCCACGCCCGGAACCGGTCGACGATCTCCCGGCGGCGGGCGATACGGGGCGGCCAGTAGCCTGGGCCCCGGGTCGGGGCGTTGACCGCCCAGCCGGAGTAGATGTCCCACAGGACCTCGTCGATCTCGTCGCGCCGGAAGTAGAAGACGTCGTCCTCGGCGGTCGTGATGTCTTCCTTGAGCAGCATCTGACCGAGCTCCCGGAGCTTGCGCCAGATGACCGACATCGTCCAGTGCTCGATGTAGAAGTTGTGGTTCTCAACGTAGGGAAACACGACCCGGGCCAGGCCGAGCTTCTCCTGGAACGCCTGGCGATCCTCGTCGGTCTGGAGCAGGTCGCCGTATTCTTCGACGACACGGTCGCGCTCGGCCCGGATGGCGTCGATCGGGCGGGTGATGTCCTCGCCGGCCTCGATCTTGGCGATGTAGTCCTTGATGAAGGCGTACGGGATCTCCGGGTAGTCGCACCACGTCTTGTCGTAGTGGTAGAACCCGGTGCCGGAGGAGAAGTTGAACCAGGGGTCGGACACGTCGTTCCAGTGGGCCTCGAAGTCGGTCTCGGCCACGGCCGCCCTGATGGCCGCGACGTCGTTGGGCGTGTCGAACACCCGGGCCAGACCGCCGTCGATCGCCTTGCGGGCCAGGACCTTCAGCTCCTCGTTCGGTCGGAACAGGTCGACCTCGACTCCGGCCACCATCTTGGCGATCCCGAGATCGGGGATCGAGGGCCAGGCCTGCTTGCAGAACCCGAAGAAGTCGAGATAGGCGGCGTAGCCGAGGTTGAGGAACTCGAAGTGGTACTGCCACACCTGGAGGCACAGGTCCTTGAACCGGCGATACTCGACCTGGAGGTGGTGACCGGTTCCGGTGCCGAGGCCGGAGGTGATGACCTCGAGGTCCTCCATCTCGGGGAGCGGGGTGAGGTTGATGGCGGTGATCTCGTCGATGGTGGCCCTGATCTTGCCCAGCCAGTTGTCGTAGAGCTGGTCCCAGTTCGCGAAGTAGTGCCCGGCTCGCTCCACGAAGTCGGGGACCCGGGACTCGATCCGGCTCCCGTCCTCGATCGTCACCGGGGAGAAGTACGGGTAGCCGTAGAGGACGCGAAAGTCGATGCCGTCGGCTGGGGGGATCCGGTAGTGGCGGCTATTGAACTGGCTGAGCGAGGCGATGGCCATCTCGAGGAACGTCGAGTCCCACGGCGTCATCGCCGAACCCCAGTGCATCGAGTCCCAGAACCAGAAGCGGTCGTCCTCGTAGCTGCGCCGCTCCTCGCTGAACACGACGCTGTAGGGGTAGAGCTCCTCCCAGCCCTCGATGCCGTCCGGTGCTTCGACCTCGAACGGACTCGGAAAACGACTCTCGGCCATCTGTGCTTCTCCCCTGGTAGTGGTGTTGCTGGCTAGGTGTTGTCTCGTGGCTGGCTCTCGGCGGAAGGCTTCTTGTGGACCGGGGACAGCAGCGTCGACACGATCGACGACACCCCACCTGCGGCGGTGTTGGCCACCGGTTGGATCGGCTTGCGTGACCAGACCGTCTCCGGTCGGGACTGGAGCATCAGGACGTTGTCGCCAGCTGGCAAGTGCCGGTCGATCGCCCATTCGACATCCTGGGGGCAGCCATAGTGCTTCTCGGCCCGGCGGGCGAGCACGGCGATCGCCTTCAGCTCGTCGTCGGTGACGCAGGCGATCTCCCGTCGGTCGGCCTCCACCTCGACCTTGTCGATCGATCCGCCGTCGGTGAGCCGATACTCGATGTGCTTGTCGCTGAGGTTCCGCTCGACGATCTCGTGGATGACCTTGTCGACGAGGAAGTTGTCGGGGGTCACCTCGCCCGATACGACCGCTTCGCCGAGGCCCCACGACGCGTCGATCGCGACCTGCGACCGGTCGCCGTTCGATGGGTTGAGCGTGAACGCCACGCCCGACGCCACCGGGTCGACCATCTTCTGGACCCCGACCGACATGGCGATCGAGGTGTGCAGGTAACCCATGCCGTGCCGGTAGGCGATCGCCCGGTCGGTGAACAGCGACGACCAGCACCGGCGGAGGTTGTCGATGACATCGTCGAGGCCGCGGATCCACAGGAAGGAGTCCTGCTGCCCGGCGAACGAGGCGTCGGGGAGGTCCTCGGCGGTGGCCGACGACCTGACCGCGACCGGAACGTCCTCGATCTCGCAGTGCTCGGCCAGGAGCCGGTACGCGTCGGCCACGTCGCCGACGACCGGCTCCGGCACCGGCGCCTGCTCGATCCGGGCTCGGATCTGCTCAGACGTGTGGCGGTTGGCCCTTGCGTCGTCGTGGTCGATGCTGACGAGGAGGTCGTTGACGTCGCTCACCAGGGCCCGGTCGGCCCAGATCAGCTGGTAGGCATCGACGGTGACGGCGAAGCCGGGGGGCACGGGCAGCTCGGCCACCATCATCTCGCCGAGACTGGCGTTCTTGCCCCCGACCAGCGGCTTGTGGGCCTGCTCGTAGCGATCGAACCACACGATGAAGTCAGCCATGGTGTCGGTGACCCTCCTGGCGGTGAAGGACTGGACGGCCGGGAGTAGCTCCGCCCAGTCGATGATCGGACAGGCCTGGCACACGGTTTCCTCCCAGGCTCACGAAGTCGGCGAGGCGAAGCCGCCCCAGTCGTCGTCCACCGACCAGGTGGGCAGGTCGGCGATCACCGGGACCTTGACCTCCTGGACCCGGTTCCGGTAGGCCACGGTGGCGTCGCGGTCGGCACCGTCGGCCTGGTCGGCCTTGTCAGACTGGTCGGCGAGGAGCTTCACCCGAACGTGCTCGGTGTTGTAGGGCTCGCCCGGGTCGTAGCCGAGGGCGGCCACGGCGAAGGCTCGGATGGGCCCGGAGTGGCTGGCGATCGCCAGCCTGGCCCCCGGGAACTCCCCGGCCAGGCGGCTGATCCCATGCCAGAACCGCCGAACGCAGAGCGACGGGGGCTCGAAGTGGAGCATCGGGATCGTCAGCCAGTGCCGGATCGGGTCTGCTCCGCCCTGCTGGGTCCGCCAGAACCGGTCCATCTCCACCAGCCACAGGGGCCGGTCGCCGGTGGCGTTGCGCTCGAAGCGCTCGAGCAGTGCGTAGTACTGACGGAAGGCGGCGGTCACGTCCTTCAGGCCATCGGGGGCGGCGAAGCCGAAGTTGCGGAACTCGTCGGCAACGGCCGGCCCGATGATCGTCAGGTCCTTCTCATACTGGACGAGGCCGTCGAGCAACCCACGGTGGATCTGCTCGGCGGTCTCACGGGCACGGTTGGTCTCGGCGTGGCGGAACACGACGGTCTCGCCGGATCGGACCCTGCGGGCCAGCGTGTGACCGTAGGCATGGGCTTGCCAGATGCCCTGCGGCGTCAGGCCCGAGTCGGTGGAGTAGCCCTGGGTCTCGCCGTGGCGGATCAGGTACACGTCGTTGACGACCTGCCGGTTGGCTTCCGGTGGGGCGGAGATCTCCTTGTTCCGGTTGTCCTCGGTCAGCGACTGCTGGACGCTGAGGCTGGCCCGCTGCCACAGCGGGGTCGTGGCCGCTCGGCTCTCGGCGGTCGCCGTGCGGTCACGGAAGCGCTGTAGGTACAGCGGCCCGTCGCCGGGCTCCCCCTGGGTGCCGTCGCCGTTGGCCCGCCTCCCCGCCTCCCGCTCCCTGAAGCGGGCGAGGTACAGCGGCGCCTCGACCCGCTCCCCCGGCGGGACTGCCGGCTGCGACCGGTTGCCGTCGCCGCTGGTCATGAGTGCACCGTCATGAACTCGGGGTCGACCTGGCCCCGGTAGGTGAAGATGGCCCGCCCCATCTCGGCCTCGGTCCAGGTCGTCGGCTCGTCGTCGGGATCGAACCAGTAGCCGCCCGTGTAGAGCTCGTTGCGGTTCCCGGCCGGGTCGAAGAAGTAGAGGCCGCATCCCCGGGTGGCGCCGTGCCGAGTCGGTCCGGCATCGATCGGAACGCCGTGGTACGCGCACAGGTCGGCCCCGTTCCGGAGGTCGTTCCACTCGTCGACCCAGAACGCCACGTGGTGGAAGGCTCCGTCGGGGCCGGTGATGAAGGCCAGGTCGTGCGGGGTGTGCGAGCGCTCGAGGAACGTGACCAATTGATGGCCGTCGTCGGCCAGGATCTGCTCGGTCAGGCGGAAGCCGAGCACGTCTCGGAAGAACGCCGTCACGCCGTCGACGTCCTCGCACATGAGGAAGATGTGGTCGATTCGGGGCGGGTGCATGCCGACGAGGTCGTCGGGGGCCGGTGGCGGGTTGTGGAGCGGGAGGCCGTTGCCGACCTGGTCCATCCCGTGGACGAGATCGATGGTATGGCCGCTCGGTGCGACGAACCGGACGGTATCGCCGCTGCCAGGACCGAGCCGACCGGCCGCGTGGCGCTCCGGTTCTACCCCGGCGGCCGACAGCCGGGCCGAGAGCTCGTCGAGGTCGTCGCTGGTCTCGACCTTGAACCCGAGGCTGTCGAGGCCGTAGGTCGGGGCCGAGGCGAGGATGAGGCTGTGGTGTTGGTGCTCATCCCAGGCCTTGAGGTAGGCCCGGTGGTCTACCCTGGCGGTCTCTATCAGGCCGACCACCTCGGTGTAGTAGGCCAGCGCCAGTTCGAGGTCGGGCACCCGCACCTCGGCATGCGAAAGTCGAAGAATGCCCATCTCGGCTACGGGCTCCTCTCGCTGCGGCTCATGTGTGGACCGTGGCGAAGCGCTGGTTCACCACGCCCTCGTAGTAGAAGATCGCCCGTCCGGCATTGTCGTCGGTCCAGGTGATCGTCGGGAAGTCGGGATCGGGTCGATAGCCGCCAGTGAACACCTCGTTCCGGGTGCCCATCGGGTCGAAGAAGTAGATCGTGTTCCCCCGGGTGATCCCGTGACGGGTGGGTCCGATGTCGATCGTCACCCCGTTGAATGCGAGGATGTCGGCGGCGCGCCGAACATGGTCCCAGTCGTCGAGCCAGAACGAGAAGTGGTGGAGCGCACCGTTGGGGCCCTGCACGAAGGCGATGTCGTGGGGCTTGTGGGCCCGCTCGAGAAATGCGATCACCTGGTGCCCTTGGCCGTCGAGGAGCTGCTCGGTCAGGCGGAAGTCGAGCACGTCGGTCATGAACCGGGCCACCTCCGGAACCTCCTCGGCGTGGACGAGGAGGTGGTCGATCCGGGGTGGGGCGATGCCGATCAAGCTCTCCGGGTTGAGCCGCGGGTTCACGAGCGGCAACCGCCCGCCGACCTTCACCACGTCGTGCACGAGCTCCATCTCGTGGCCGGACGGGAGCTCGAAGCGGATCGACTCGCCTTGACCGATCTCGGAGCCGGCCGGCACCCGCTGCACCGCATAGCCGTAGGCCTCGACCCGCCGCTCGAACTCGGCGAGGTCGGCCTCGCGCTCGACGCGAAAGGCGAAGCGGTCAAGCCCGACTCTGGTTGCGTGACGGATGGCGAGGCTGTGGTGGTCGCGTTCGTCCCAGCACTTCAGGAACAGTCGGTCCTCGGTCCGCTCGGTCAGATCCATCCCGAGGACCTGCGTGTAATAGGCGGCCGCGAGCTCCAGATCGGTGGCCGTGATGTCGACATGGGCCAGCCGCAGAATCCCCATAGCCCCGTTCTAGAGCCGGCGTTCCGCTCGGTGGGAAGATTTCCCGCATACCGGAACGGGTTCGTAGGATGAGTGCTCGATGAGCAGCTCGACACTCACGTCGGTTTCGAACGCCGTGCGGGTACTGAAGGCCTTCTCGTCGACCGACCGCGAGTGGGGGGTGAGCGATCTGGCCCGCCGCCTCGGGCTCGGCAAGTCGACCGTGCACCGCCTCCTCACCACGCTCACCACCGAAGGCATGCTCGAGCAGGATCAGGAGAGCGGGCGCTACCGGCTCGGGCTCGCCGTGTTCGACCTCGCCGCCGCAGTACCCACGCAGCTCGACCTGCACGAGGCCGTCCTGTCGCCGATGACCGACCTCCGCAACCAAACGGGGGAGACCGTACAGGTCGCGGTACTCGACGGGCGCGAAGTCGTCTACGTCGAGCGCCTCGACAGCCCGCACACCTTGCGGATGTTCCTCGAGATCGGTCGCCGCAACTCGGCTCACTGCGCTGGCACCGGCAAAGCGCTCCTCGCGTTCATCCCTCGAGTCGAGCTCGAGCGGCTCCTCGCCGGCTGGGAGCTGGAGGCCAGGACGGAGCACACGATCACGTCGGTCGAGCAGCTCAGAGCCGAGCTCGAACAGATCCGC
>JAOTYQ010000031.1 GCA_029861725.1 Acidimicrobiia bacterium
GATGGCGAAGGCGTGCGGGTTCTCGCCAACGTTCTCCACGGTGAACGTCAGCGTCCCGGCCGTGATGCCCTCGGGGGCACCGACGAACCACTCGCCCAGCTCGATGGGCAGGGCATCCCCCGCTTCGGCCTCTGTGGCGTCGTCGGACTCGCTGCTCTCCTCGGCCTCGGCCGCCGAAATGTCAGTGCTCTCCTCGTCGTCCTCCATGGCCTCGTCGGACTCGCTGCTGTCCTCGGTCTCGGGGGCGGAGGCGTCGCTGCTGTCCTCGGTCTCGGCGGCGGAGGTGTCGCTGCTCTCCTCACTCTCGGTGGCGGTCCCGGTATCGTCTTCGTCGCTACCGCACGCAGCGAGCAGCAACGCCAGCGCAGCCAGGAGCGCGACCACGCCGGGCCCTCGCCATCTACTAGCGTTCGAATTCTGGTTCTGGAAACGGTTCACGGCTCTTCCCTCTCTTTGGGAACTTACTAAAATATTGTAGGAAATTGTAGAACCTCGACGGCCCAGAACCAAGCACTTCCTCGGTGGTGGCAGCCTTTGTCGACAGTGGCGGCGGTTCGTCGCCGAACGATCCGAGACTCCACGTCGGTGGCTGGGCCGTAGGCCAGCTACGTGATCGGCCCCGCGCGGCTCCTACTTCCAGGCGAAGACCGGCTGCTCGTACTCGTCGACTCGGACGGTCCGGCCTTCGTACGCGACGGCCCGGAACTGGTAGATGATGGCTCCGGTCGGGGCATGGATCAGATCGCCCCCGATCGGGACCTGGATGACCGGACGCTTGCTCTCGGGGATCGTCACGAAGCGGGGCGAGTCGTTGCGGGCCAGCTCCCGTAGCGAGATGCGATGGATCGAAGCGACCTCGCCGGGGTTGGGTACCGGCTCGGCCTCGGCATCCGCCCAGAAGACGAACGGGGTGATGACGTAGCCCGACCGCGTCGGGTAGTCGTCGAGCCGGCCGAGCAGGTCGGCGTGATCCATGTCGAGCCCGATCTCCTCACCGATCTCCCTGATCGATGCCTCCGTTGGCGTCTCACCGACGTCGATCCGCCCCCCCGGCAGCGCCCACTGATTGGCATGGGCGTTGAGCTTCGAGCCTCGGCGGGTCAGGATCACTGCGGCTCCGCCGGCCGTGCCGTCGACGCGGCCGGTCAGTGTGGACGAGTCGACCCCTGGCACCCCGGCGATCAGCGACTTCCGGTCGAGCTCGGTGGGGTCGTCGCCGTGGAGGGCGGCATCGGAGTCGATCACCACGACGCCGACCGCGGCATGGCGCCGGCCAGCCAACGGCTGGGTCCGCACGTCATGGGCCGCCAGGTTGGCGGCGAGCAGATCCCGGAGGGTCTGGTCGTGGGGCACGTGCTCGCCGTTGGCGATGGGCATCCAACGACGGTAGAAGACCGGTTCGCTCCAGGTCCAAGTGGCAGTCGGCCGGAGTGGCGAAGACCGCCTCGGCTCGGACCCGCTACTCGGCGACGACGTCGTCGACCGCGGCGACCAGGCGTCGATTCCTCCGCACCCGTCGGATGCGGCGCAACAAGCGGACTGCGGCTCCGGCTACCAGTAGCCACTCGCCTGGATTTGCCGACGCTCGGCGACCAGACCCGGCGCTCGAGCGACGGGCGACACGCGACGCAGCTGCCGCCACCATCGCGATGTCGGAGAGCAGACCGAACGTTCCCGATCGGCTGAACAGCAGGCGTCGAAGCAACCTCATGGCCACCAAAGCTAGCGGCGTCACCGACTACGCTGCGGCGATGGCCAGTGGAGATGAGCGGGCGTCGGTGCCCGAGGGGCTGACGGGCGAGGGTCTACGGATCGGCGTGGTGCGGGCCCGGTGGAACGCCGGGATCGTCGATCGATTGGCCAAGGGCGTCGATCGAGGACTCGCCTCACTCGGCGTAACCGACGTGGTCGCCCACTCCGTGCCCGGTAGCTTCGAGATCCCACTGGCGGCGAAGACGCTTGCGGCATCGGGGACGGTCGACGCCGTCGTGTGCATCGGGGCCGTGATCCGGGGCGAGACCACCCATTACGAGCTCGTGTCGGGGGAGTGCGGGCGAGGCGTGCAGCAAGCCCAGCTCGACACCGGCGTACCGGTGCTGTTCGGCGTGCTGACCGTCGAGAACGAGGCTCAGGCCGAGGCCCGCAGCCAGGGACCAGGGGGGCACAACGTCGGGGAAGAAGCTGCTCTCGGGGCCGTCGAGATGGCCAAGCTCATCCGGGCGGTCACGCGATGAGCGCAGCCGTACGCTAGGACTTCTGAGAGGCTCGCCCGATGAGCGACCATGCGGCCAGTGCTCACCGCCCGAGCAGACCGGGCAGATCGACGTCGACCATCTGACCGGCGGCTTCGCGGGCCATAGCGACGAACATCGCGTCGCCTCGCCCCGTGCGCTCGACGATCTGCGAGGCGCTGACGGCCATGGCGTAGCCCGAGGCCGACCCGAGGCGATAGCCGTGACGGACGTCACCCGGCGCCAGCATGACGCCATGGGCGGCCAGCGCCTCCCGGTAGACATGGAGCAGCCCGTCCTCGTTGGCTCGCCTGTCGGCGGGGGTCAAGCCGGCGCTCAGCAGGTAGGCGACGTCGCTCAAGCCGAACCCGTACGAGACGGTCTGCCAGTCGACCGTCGTGATCGGCGGCGCCCCGGGTCCGGTGCCGAACAGCAGGTTGTCGAGGCGGAAGTCGCCGTGGACCAGGCATCGATCGCCGTCGTTAGCGACGACCAGGTCGCCCATGGCGTCGCCGAGCCATCGGCCGAGGTCCAGCTCGTCGTCGGACAGGTCGGCTCTGTGGCGCTCGGCGAAGCCCGGATACAGCGTCCGGTAGAGCGCCACACGATCATCGATCGAGGTGTCGTGCGGCCCGTCGACCCAGCCGAGCTCGAGCAGGTCGCTGCGGGCCCAGGTGGGGCGTGGAGACCGGCGATCGCATCGACCGCCAACCGTGCTCGGTCGGGTGTGCAGCCGCGCAGCTGATCGCCCTGCTCGGCCGGCGTGATGTCCTCCATCACCAGCACGAACCCGTTGGTCGGCCGGTCCTCGCTGACGAACAGCGGCGTCGGTGTCCGGATTGAAACCTGATCCCGCACGTCGCGGTAGAACCCGACCTCGCGGACGTAGGTCCGAGTGGCGGCGGCAGCGGCCCGGCTGACCTCGCTGCTCGACGGCAGCTTCACGACCACCGAGCGCGGCCCGTCACCCCGCCACTCCAGGCCGCACCTCACGTTCTCGCCCACCTGGCCCGCACCGATGATCGTCGCCGACCAGCCGGTCAGCTCGGCCCCGGAGTCGGCGACCCCGGCCTCGATGAGCCGGGCTTCGAGCCAGCCACTCTCGATGCCGTGGTCCAAGAGAAACGACTCCGGTCTCATGACCCGATCGGATCCCGCAGTCCGAGAGCCATGGTTCGGGCGCCGATTGGCATCATCGCAGTGTGGCCTGGTGGTCACTCGTCGTCGAGCCACGGCTCATCGGCTTCCCACGGGTACTGGGGGCCGTCGGCCTCGGGATCGGCCTCCGCCGGGGGTTCGGCCAGCTGCCGGGCGACCAGTACCCCGGCCACGAGTCCGTACAGGTGGCCCTCCCACGACACGTCGGCCTGCGGCACCGCTCCAGCCAGGAGACCGCCGTAGAGCAGGACGGCGATGAGAGCAGGGGCCAGCACCTGCGCGCGACGGTCGTAGAACGCGCCCCCCAGTAGGGCGCCGAGGTAGGCGAAGACCACACCGCTGGCCCCGATGTGGTTCGTCCCGCCGGCCAGCAGCCACGTCAGACCACCGCCGAGCACGACAGCGATGACCGTCACCCACAACCAGTAGCGGATCCCCCGCAATGCGACGAGCCAGCCGAGGGCGACGAACGGCACGCTGTTCGACAGCAGATGCCCGAACCCGCCGTGCAGCAGCGGGGCCAGCACGATGCCCTCCAGCCCGTCGATTCGGCGCGGGCCGATCCCATGAGCTTGCAGGCGCTCGCCGAGCAGTGCCGAATCGGCAGCCTCGATCGCCCAGAGCAGCACGAGGACCGCCAGGATCAGCCCGATCGGCGTCGACAGGCCCCGGGCGAGCTTCGGTGCCCGATAGCGTTCCCCGGCCATGAGCCGACGGTAGCGACAACGGCCGAGCGACCCGACGCTCCCTGCGTTCACGGCCGAGGTCAGCGACGATCTCAGAGGCCGCCGAGGTCCAAGGAGAACGTGGTCAGCCGCTCGGGCCCCGCCTCGGTCACCAGCACCTGATCCTCGAGCTTGACGCCCTCGTGGCGGCCGGCCCGGTCACCCACGTAGGACTCGACCGTGAGGACCATGCCGGGCTCCAGCAGGCCGTCGAACCCGGTCCGGTCCCAGTCCTCGGGAAACGGGATCTCCGGGTACTCGTCGCACTGGCCGACTCCGTGGTACAGCACGCAGTAATGCCGGTAGTCCTCCAGCGGTGGGCTCCACGACTGCTCCGTCAGCTCCCGGAACGATCGTCCCGCCGTCAGCAGCTGCACATTGTGTTCGATCTGGTGGCGCGCCAACCCGTGCACGTGGCGCTGGGCCGGCGTCGGCGTCGCGGTCCCGGCTACCCACGTCCGCGACATGTCGACCATCATGCCGTAGGCCCCGGGCGTACCCGGTCCGGGGCGAGCCGGGCCGGCACGTGAGCCGCATCAACTTCTATCTTCGCCCCGGCGTCGCCGAGGAGCGCGACGCGCGGGAGATCGCCACCGCCTTCGCCGAGATCATCCGTGACGAGGACTACCGGGCTGCGTCGACATCGCAGGCGGCGGCCGAGTCTGGCGTGGTCGACCACCTGCTGTTCGGGCGCAACGAGCCAGCCCTCCACCACTACCACAACACCTTTCGCGAGGCGCTTGGCCACGAGCCGCTGCCGCTGCTCGACAGCGCCACCTAGCAGCCCGGTCCTCGTCGTGGCCTCGGCCCGCTGAGCCCTCACGAGCGACCGGCCGCCTCGCCCTACACTCGATCGCGATGTCGTTAACCGACACCACCGAGTCGAACTCACCCCCGACCGCTCCGTTCGTGCCGATCACCAGCAGTGCGTGGTGGCACCGGCACCTCGATCCGGAGGAGCGCCGGCGGGTGATGGACGAGCTGGCCATCACCCGGGTCGAGCACTGGGCGTGGCGATTCACGATCATGCTCACACTATCAGTGGTCGTTGCGGTCATGGGCTTGTCGGCCGACTCCGCTGCGGTCGTGATCGGGGCGATGCTCCTCGCCCCGCTCATGCAGCCGGTGCTCGCCACCGCCGCCTGCCTGTCGATGTCGCTGGTGAAGAAGTCGTTCCGAGCGCTGCTCAAGACCGCCCTGGCCACGGCCTGGTGCATCGGGATCGCGTTCCTCCTGTCGATGGTGCTCCCCGACGGGCCGCTCCCCGGTGAGGTCGAGGCCCGGACCCGGCCCGACATCCGCGACCTGGTGGTGGCGTTGGCGGCCGGAGCGGCGGGAGCCTACGCCACGGTTCGTCGCGACGCCTCGTCGTCGCTGCCCGGTGTCGCGGTGGCGGTCGCACTGGTGCCACCGCTCGCCACCATCGGGATCACCCTCGAGGCCAACGAGCTCGACCTCGCGATCGGGGCCAGCCTCCTCTACGGCACGAACCTCGCCGCCATCATCTTCGCCGGGGTGATGGTGTTCATCGCCACGGGCTTCGTGCCGCCCCGCCGGCTCGCCAACACCGCCGTGCAGCTCCTGGTGGCCGCCGTGCTGGCCTTCGCCATCGTGGTCATCGTGGCGGTGCCACTGTACAACCGGTCGGCCCAGGCCCTGGCCGCTGCTGAGGACGAGCTGACGGCCCGAGCGATCGTTGAGCAGTGGCTGGATTCAATCGATCTGGAACCGGCCGTCGATGTCGACGACGAGCGGGTCTTCGTGCAGCTCCGGGGATTCGAGGCCCCGCCCGACGACGCCGAGCTCCGGGTCCTGCTCCGCCAGGAGTTCGGCGACGTCAGCGTCAACGTCGAGTGGATCCGGACCGAGCGAGCGACCACGACCACGACCGTGGTGGTCGAGCCCAGCGACGAGGAAGCGCTGCTCGCTCGGATCGAGCCGGTGATCGACGAGTGGCTGGTCGACAGCGACGATGGGATCGCCGACTACGAGCGGGAGCGGGTCCGTATCATCGACGGCGGGCTCGTCATCGACGTTGCGGGAACCGGTGAGCCGCCGTCGGTCGACGACCTGACTGCCCGGCTGGCCGCCGATATCGACTCTCAGCTGCCGGTCCGGCTCAACTGGACCGCTCGGGAGACGATCACCCCGGCCCCCGAAGCCACCCCGACCGAGCGGATCGAGGAGCAAGTGCTGGTCGTGGTCGAGGCGTGGGCCGCCGAGTTCGACGTCGTCGTCACCGCGGCGAGCTTCGACGGCGAGCGGGTCCGCATCGAGGCGATCGGCGCCGAAGAGCCGCGAATCAACCGTCTCGTCGACGACATCGTCGACATCGTCGGTGACGTCGACGGGCAGCCGGTCGATGTCGACGTGTTGTTCACTAGGCAGCAGCGGCTTACGACGACGATCATCGTCGTCGACGAGTTCGGCGGCTTCGTCCCGGCCGCGCCAACAACGACGACCGCTCCCGCCGGTCCCACCCCGACCTCGGCCGGCAGCTGACCGAGGGGCGTAGCCTGGGCCAGTGAAGTTCCCTCACGGGACGATCCTGCTGCTCGGCCTCGTCACGATCGCGGCCTATGGGGCCTGGTTCTACGCCTTCGGGGTCCTGTTCGACCCGATCCTCGACGACACCGGCTGGCCCGAGTCGGCGCTGGCCGCCACCTTCTCGATGGCGGCCGCCCTCGGTGCGATCAGCGCCGTGCCCGCAGGGCGCCTCACCGACCGCTTCGGTGCTCGAGTCGCCTTCCTGCTGGCCGCGGTGTTGTCGACGACTGGGCTGTGGGTCGCCACCGCCGCGGACCACTTCGTGGTCTTCGCCGTCGGGGCCATCGTCGGCGGAGGGTCGCTGCAGGGCCTGGCGTTCTACCACGTCACCCAAGCCGCCGCCGTCAGGGCCGCCCCCGACGAGGCGAACCGTGCGATTGCCTTGCTCACCATCTACGGCGCGTTCTCCAGCGCGATCTTCCTGCCGCTCGCGGCGAGGCTGGTATCGACCGAAGGCTGGCGCTCGACGTTGCGCATCCTCGTCAGTTGCACCGCTGCGGTCCTGGTAACGGCCGCGATCCTCATCCGGGAGCCGACCGGCGACGACGACCAGCGAGTTGGGGCCCGGGTCGCGCCCGATTTCCGCCTGGCGTTCCGCCAGCTCGCTGCCCGCCGCTTCGTGGTCGGTTCCGGGCTCGCCGGGTTCGGGATCGGGGCGATGCTCGTCTACCAAGTCCCGCTGATGACCGGGGCCGGGCTCCCCATCGGTGTTGCCGCTTGGATGGCTGGCGCCCGGGGAGCGGCTCAGATCACCGGCCGGATCCCGCTGGCGTTCATCGTGAACCGGATCGGGGCCCGGGCATCGGTCCAGCTGGCGTTCGGCTTCGTCGCAAGCTCGGTGATCCTGCTCGCCTTCGCCGGCAACGTCATGATCGCTCTGCTGTGGGTCGCTGCCGCCGGCTTCGGCATCGGAGCCACCTCGCCGCTGCAGGGGATCTACGCCAACGAGCTGTTCGACCGGGCCCATCTCGGGGCGTCGATGGGGGTGATCACGATGGTGTTCGGCCTCTCGAGCGCCGCCGGTCCGACGGTCGTCGGGCTCATCGCCGACCTGACCGGGACCCGCTGGTTGGGCGTCGCACTGACCGTCGTCGCCGGCGTCGGAGCGGTGGTCGCAGTCGGCGATCCTCAGCCGAAGGCAGCGGCGAGCCGCTGGCCGGCATCGCTGAGCATCGCGTCGTTCTTGGCGAAGCAGAAGCGGACGAGGCGCTCGCCGTCTCGGCGGTCCTGATAGAACACCGCGCTCGGCACGGCCACCACACCGGCCGTCTCCGGGAGCGCCAGGCAGAACTCGATCCCGGTCGCACCGGTCACGCCGCTGATGTCGACGGTGGTGAAGTAGGTCCCTTCGGAGGTGAAGACCTGGAAGCCGGCCTCGGCGAGGTAGCGACCGAGCAGGTCCCGCTTGGCTTGGAGATCAGCGGCGAACCGCTCGAAATAGTCGTCGCCGAGCCGGAGACCGGTGGCGATGGCCGGCTGGAACGGGGCTCCGTTCACGAACGTCAGGAACTGCTTGGCCGTCTTGACCGCGGCGACGATCGCCGCCGGCCCCGACGCCCACCCGATCTTCCAGCCGGTGAACGAGAAGCTCTTGCCCCCCGACGACACGGTCAGGGTGCGCCCAGCCATGCCGTCGAGCGTGGCCAGTGGGATATGAGCGTGATCGTCGAACGTGAGGTGCTCGTAGACTTCGTCGGTCACCGCCAGGACGTCGTGCTCCCGGCACAGCTCCGCCACGAGCTCCAGCTCGGCCCGGGTGAACACCTTCCCGGTCGGGTTGTGGGGGCTGTTGAGCAGGATCAGCCGGGTCTTTGGGTTGAAAGCACGACGCAACTCGTCGGCGTCGAAGGTGAAGGGCCCATCACCGCCGGCCGGCGGCTGCAGAAGGATCCCCCGGAGCTTCGCTCCGGCCAGGGCGATGCCGGCGGCGTAGCTGTCGTACGTCGGATCGAACACGATGACCTCGTCGCCCGTCTCGCACAGGCCGAGCAGGGCGGCGGCCAGCGCCTCGGTCGCGCCAGCGGTGACGAGCACCTCGGTGTCGGGGTCGACGTCCAGGCCCCAGAACCGCCGCTGGTGCTCGGCGATCGCCTGGCGGAGATCGGCGATGCCTGGCCCAGGCGGGTACTGGTTGTGGCCCGAGCGGATAGCGTCAATCGCCGCTTGGGCGACCTCGGGCGGCCCGTCGGTGTCGGGGAAGCCCTGCCCGAGGTTGAGGGCGCCGGTCTTCGCAGCCAGCGCCGACATCTCGGCGAAGATCGTCGTGCCGAAGCCCTGCAGGCGGCTCGTCAGGTACGGGGCTCGTGTCACGATTCCACACTACGGCCAGCTGACCCGGTCAGGAAGCGTTCAGCCTCGCTCCCGCATAGTGTCGGTGTCCGGACGAATCCGACGCCGGCGCACCCATAGAGGAGATGACTACGAGATGAAGAAACGGACGACCGTGGCGGTGGGCATAGCAGCCGCCGCCGGTATCGGCCTCGTCGCCGCCATAGGCGGCGTGGCTGGGGCCGCGGGCGGTGACGACAACGACGTGCCGATCACCGGTGATGCGCTCGAGAAGGCGTCAGCGGCCGCCCTGGATCACCTTGGCGAGGGCACCGTCACCGATACCGAAGAGGGCGACGAGGAGAGCTACTACGAGGTCGAGGTGACGCTCGACGACGGGCGCGAGGTCGACGTCCAGCTCGATCGCGACTTCAACGTCGTCGGCGACGAGGTCGAGGGCCCGAACGACAACGACGACTGAGCATCTCGCACCAGATCTGACCGCTCTCGCCACCATGTCCGACCCGAACCCCGTTCCGGGTCGGGCATGGTCGCGTGCCCGATCGGGTAGCGTTCAGCGGCTCTCGCGGTAGGGCGCCCGCGGGTAGGTACCGAGCTGCTTGAGCTTGGTGCAGAAGAACTGCAGCTCGTCGAACGCATTGGCCACGGCGATGTCGGCTGGATGGCCGTCGAACTCGGCGTAGAACTGCGCAACGGTGAAGCTCTGGTCGACGATGTAGCTCTCCAGCTTGGTGATGTTGACACCGTTGGTGGCGAACCCACCGAGAGCTTTGTAGAGCGCGCCGGGCACGCTGCGAACCTGGAACACGATGCTCGTGATCGCCGGTCCGTCGCGAGGGTCCGGCTCGATCGAGCGCCGGGACATGACGACGAACCGCGTGGTGTTGCCGAGGCGATCCTCGATACGCGTCCGCAGGACGTTCAAGCCGTAGATCTCCGCCGCCAGCTCGCTCGCGATCGCCCCGAAGCTCGGATCGTTCCGCTCGGCGGCCTCCTTGGCTGCGCCGGCGGTGTCGCCGAAGTCCATCGGCTCGACAGCAAGCTCCCGGATCAGCTCCCGGCACTGGGCGAGCCCCTGCTCGTGCGAGGCGACGGTCTTCAGCGTCTCGAGCGTGGCCCCTTCCGGGCCGAGCAGGGCGTGCCGGACGGGCTGGAAGTGCTCGCCGACGATGTACAGGCTCGACTCGGGGAGGAGATGGTGGATGTCGGCGACTCGACCCCCGAGGGTGTTCTCGATCGGGATCATCGCCAACTCGGTTGTCCCGTCCTCGACGGCCCCGAACGCCTGGGCGAAGGTGTCGAACCCGACGGGCTCCATGTCGGGGTAGGCCAAGGTGCAGGCCAGGTGGGAGTAGGCGCCGCGGACGCCCTGGAACGCGATTCGAGGTCGATCTGACACCAAACCAGCCTACAGGTCGAGGTAGGGCTGGCCGTGCCGGTTTCAGCCCGTCGGGGCCAGCTCGGCGACGAGCCCGGCCACCCACGCCGGGTCCTCGACGTGCACGTTGTGGCCCCGCCCGGCGGCGATTCGTGGCTCGGTGGTGAAGGCCGACAGCTCGGACCGAGTGGCCATGGCGTCGTGCTCGCCGGCCCCGAGAATCACTGGACACTGGGCCGCATCCAGCAGCTCTGCAAGGTCGAGCGGCTGCTGGGCGAACGTCGCCGGGTCCTGGGCCGGCCGCCAGCGACCGGAGCCGCTCGGGTCCTCGACCACACCGGAGGTGACCGCCGGATGGTCGTCGTCGACGAGACCATCCAGGCCGGCCTGGCGGCGGAGGCGGTCGGCGGCGTCGGCCCTGGAGTCGAACCACCGGACTCCCCGTTCGGCGACCCGGGCCATGCCGGCGACGTCGTCGTCGGTCCAGGTGGTCTTGATGCCGATGCCGACGACGCCGGTGACCCGTGGCCGGTAGCGACCCGAGGCGAGCTCGAGGCCCACTGCACCCCCGAGCGAGTGGCCGACGATGAGCACGGGCTCGTCGTCGCCGAGCCGGCCACCGATCTCGCCGGCCAGGGCGTGCAGCGTGTACGAGCCGGTCCACGGGGCGGTTCCGTGACCCGGTAGGTCGGGGGTCGAGACCGGTCCGGGCCAGGCGACGGCGGCGACGACGGCGGGCCAGACGCCAGCCGTCGCCCCGAGGCCGTGAAGGAGGAGCAGTTTCGGTGTGGTCATCGGTCATCCTCGCCGCCGTAGGGGCTCTGGGCCGCGGAACCGGCACTCACCAGCGGACCGGGAGCGACTTGAGGCCCTGCTGGAAGTTGGATTGCAGCCGCTCGGGCTCCCCGTCCAGCTCCACCTGGCCCAGCTGGGCAAAGATCTCGCCCAACAGCGAGCGCATCTGCTGGCGGGCCAGATGAGCGCCGAGACAGAAGTGTGGCCCGAACCCGAACGACACGTGGTCGTTCGGCGAGCGGGTGATGTCGAGCCGGTGCGGATCATCGAACACGGTCGGGTCACGGTTGGCGGCCAGGTGGTACACGGCCACCTTGTCGCCGGCGCCGATCGCTCGGCCCCCGAGCTCGGTGTCGACCGTGGCGGTCCGCCGGAAGTGCATGACCGGGGGCCAGAACCGGAGCAGCTCCTCCACCGCCGTCGGCAACAGGTCGGGTTCTCGCAGGAGACGCTCATAGCTCTCGGGGTGCTCGATGAGGGTCAGGACTGCCCCAGGGATGCCGTTGCGGAGGGTCTCGTTGCCAGCCACGGCGAACAGGAAGAAGAGGGTTTCGAACTCCTCGCTGGACAGCGTGGTGCCCTCGTAGTCCGCCCGCAGCAGGAGCGAGACGATGTCGCCCCCCGGTTCGACCCTCCGGTACTCGGCCAGGGCGTGGGCGTAGGCGTAGAGATCGGCCAGGCCTTCCCTGGTCCGGGGGTCGGGCATCCCACCGTCGGGCCCGGGAGCGGGCCGCTGAGCTAGGGCCGCCCGCGCCATGTCGGTGCCGCTCTCCGGATCGAACGCGCTCGATGCGGCGTAGTCGAGGTCTTGGTAGCCGATCACCCGGTTCGACCAGTCGTAGAGTAGGCCTCGGTCCTCCTCCGGTACTCCGAGCACGGCGGCGAGCACCGCCACCGGGAGATCGCCGACCACATCGGCAACCAGATCGCATGCCCCCCGGTCGGCCACTCCAGCCACCAGGGAGTGGGCCCGCTGCGAGATCTCGGCCTCGATCGCAGCGATCGCCCGGGGGATGAAGGCCTTCGACAGCAGGCCCCGGAGCCGGCTGTGGTCCGGAGGGTCCTGGTTGAGCATCATCTGACGAACGAAGGCGAGGTCGGCGTCGGTCGCCGGGTCTCGGAGCTGGGTGCCGCCGAGGTAGCTGGAGAACCGCTCCGGGGATCGCAGCACCTCCTTGGTCTCGCGATGCCCGAGCACGGCCCAGTAGCCGGTTCCGGCCGGCCAGCCGTGGAGCGCCGGCTCGGGGACCCAGACCACCGGTCCGATCGCCCGCAACCGGTCGATCGCTTCGTGAGGGGCGCCGGTGCGGTACGTGGCGGAGTCGTAGAGCGCCAGCAGGTCTGCGGGGTCGGCCACTGCGATCGTCGCCATGCCGGCCATCGTCGCGCCTCGAGCGCCGCGGTGCCCACATCGAGCTGCGATCGGTGGATCGTCGATTGCGGGAAGTCATTGCGACCGGTAGGTGTTTGGCCGTCCTAGGGGTGCCTCTCACGAACAATCGGCAGGGTTGACCGGACCTCGACGGCCATACCACCCCGCTGTTCGTGCGGCGCATCACTAGACTGCGGCCGCTGCCAGGTCGGAGCATGACCGGTCGGGACGCCCGGCCCGAGAGGTGAGGCCTGTGGACACGAGGGGGACGGTGGCACCGGCGGGTGCGGTGCGGGCTCGACCCCGCCTCTCCTGGTGGCTCTCGGGCCTGGCGACAGCCATCTGGGCGGTCGCCGTGCTCGCGTTCGGGCACCTGGCCCGGGTCGTCGACCACTGGGAGTCGTCGGTAACGATGCTGTTCGGGAGCTTCCTCGCCGGGTCATCGCCCGAAGGCGGCGGGGCGGTGGCGTTTCCGATCTTCACCAAGGGGTTGGAGGTTCCGTCCCCGGTCGCTCGGACGTTCGGCCTCTCGATCCAGGCGGTCGGGATGACGATGGCGTCGATCTCGATCCTGCTGTCCGGCCGCCCGTTCCACCGCAGGGCCGTGCTGGTGGCGGGACCGGCCGCCATCGGCGGGTTCGCGGTGGCAGTGGCGGCCTTCGGTCGACCCGAGGAGCTGTTCTGGTCGTCATCCATCGGAGCCGCCTGGGTCAAGGCCAGCTTCAGCATCCTGCTCGCCACCACGTCGATCCTGATGCTCCGCCACCTCCGATCCGCTCCCGACCGGGACCTACTGGCGCTGGCGTGGAACCGACGGCTCGATGTCGGTGTCGTCTGCGTCGCAGCGGCCGGCGGGTTCCTATCGAGCCTCACCGGCACCGGGGCCAACATCGTGCTCTTCCTGTTCCTTGTCGTGCTGGTCGGAGTCGCCCCGAAGGAGGCGCTGCCGAGCGCCATCATGGTGATGGCTGCGGTGTCGGTCGTCGGCCTTGTGCTGTTCGGGCTGGTCGACGGCCAGCTCGATGTCGACGTCGTCGGTGATCGGGTCGTCGCCGTCGGCGGCCGGGCGGCCGATCTCGATGCAGGCCGGGCCGACCTGCTCGGCCTCTGGCTAGCGGCGGTTCCGGTCGTGGTCTGGGGAGCCCCGCTCGGCTCTCTGGCGGCGTCGCTCGTGGCGGAGCACCAGTTGGTCCGCTTCGTTGCGGTGCTGGCCGCCGTCGAGGTGGCGACCACGTTCTTGCTCGTGCCCGAGCTCCGAACCGAGGTTTCGCTGGTTCTCTATCTCGTCATCGGTCTGGCGGCGTTGCCGCTGGCGTTCGTCGTCGCTCAGCGCCGGCGACTGTCGCTGTTCGGAACCGAGGTAGGCCGAGCTTGACGGCGCGCTGGCCAGCTACATTCCTCGGAGCATGGGATCGAATCCTCGAGCAGACGGTAGCTTCGAGCGCGACACCGACTACGTGATGACGCGCATCACCGCCGACGGGGCCGACGGGTACCCGGTCGAGCCGGGCCGGTACCGACTGGTCGTGGCCCGGGCTTGCCCATGGGCCAATCGGGCGATGATCGTCCGGAGACTGCTCGGCCTCGAGGAAGTGCTCTCCCAGGCGATCGCCGGTCCATTGCACGATGAACGCAGCTGGAACTTCGACGACGAGCTCGGGGGAGTCGATCCGGTCCTCGGCATCGAGCGCCTCAAGGACGCCTACGAGAAGCGATTCCCCGAGTATCCGAAAGGGATCACCGTTCCCGCCGTCGTCGAGGTCCCGACCGGTGAGCTGGTGACCAACGACTTCGCTCAGATGACGCTCGACCTGTCGACCGAGTGGATTGCCCATCACCGACCGGGAGCCCCCGAGCTGTATCCCGACCACCAACGGGACGAGATGGACGCGCTGATGGAAGCGATGTATCACGACGTGAACAACGGCGTGTACCGCTGCGGCTTCGCGTCCGATCAGGGCGCCTACCAGGAGGCGTACAGCGCGCTGTTCAACCGGCTCGACTGGCTGTCGCAGCGCCTGGAGTCCCGCCGTTTCCTGATGGGTGACGCGATAACCGAAGCCGACGTCCGGTTGTGGCCGACGCTCGTCCGGTTCGACGCCGTGTACCACGGCCACTTCAAGTGCAATCGGCAGAAGCTGACCGAGATGCCGGTGCTGTGGGCCTACGCACGCGACCTGTTCCAGACCCCCGGGTTCGGCGACACGATCGACTTCGCCGCGACGAAGGAGCACTACTACGGCGTCCACCGCAGCATCAACCCCACCGGCATCGTCCCCGTCGGGCCCGACGTGTCGAATTGGCTGAGCCTCCATCACCGCCAGGAGCTCGGTGGCCGCCCCTTCGGCGACGGCGAGCCTCCCGGCCCTTCGCCCGACGGCGAGTAGGTACGGCGAGCGATGCTGGATCCTCGGGGACGTGAACCCCTGATTTCGTGTCGGAGTGTGCGCCGGGCTCTGACCCGGCGCACGCTGGTGGCACGTCGGGTGCCGAGCGGGCCATCATCTACCGGGTCGACCGCCAAACAGAAGGACAGCAGATGAAGTACCTGGGTTTCCGACACGAAGGCGAGGGTTGCATCGGCGTGCTCGACGAAGGCGGTGATTCGGTGACGCTCCTCACCACGATCGACGACTTCTACGGCGACCTCGGTCGGTGGCGCACCGCCACCCCGAAGGGAGCGACCAGGCCGCGAGGCGAAATCGACGAGGTGCCGCCGGTGCCGACGACGGCCAAGGTGCTCTGCCTGGGCTTGAACTATCAGGCCCACGTCGACGAGACCGGACGGGACCGACCCTCGGCACCGAACATCTTCGCCCGCTGGTACGCCGGGCTGTGCTGCCACGGCGACTCGGTGCCGGTCCCATCCGGCGAGCCGGGGCTCGACTGGGAGTGCGAGCTCGGAGTGGTCATCGGCGCCGACCTGGTCGACACGGCCATCGACGACGCCATGGCCGGAGTGCTGGGGTACACCTGCTTCAACGACATCAGCGCCCGCACCCACCAGCGGGCGACGAGCCAATGGGCCCTCGGAAAGAACGCCGACAACTCCGGCCCGATCGGGCCGCATGTCGTCACCGCGGACGAGTACGGCGACCCCTACGGCCGGGCGATCCAGACTCGGGTGAACGGCGAGACGATGCAGTCATCGACCACCGACCGGATGCTGTTCAAGATCGACGAGACGATCGCCTACATCACCCGCTGCACGTCGCTCCGGCCCGGCGATGTGATCGCTACCGGCACCCCGGAGGGAGTCGGCGGCTCCATGTCGCCACCCCGGTTCATGCACCCGGGCGACACCGTCGAGGTCGAGATCGAGGGCATCGGCATCCTCCGCTCCCTCATCGTGTGAACCGTCGATTTGGCTCAGGCGTTGAGCAGCAACCAGAGCCCGAGCGTCGAGTAGGCGACCATCACCAGCAGCATGGCGAACTGGCTGCGGAGCGACTCGCCGGCCGGGAACAGCTCGATGGCCCGATCGTGGGCAACGACCACGGCGCCGACGTGGCCGAAGAGGATCGCCAGCACCTGGATCCAGGCGATCAGGTCGACACTGACCAGGTTGAAGTCGATCGCGCCGTCGGTCCCGCCGAACAGGTCCCACCCTTGCCCCGCGGGGTCGGACAGCCTGAACACGAAGCTCTGGGTCTCGTCGACGAGGAGCTGGGCATAGTGGGCGACGGCATACCCGAACACGATCGGGACCAGCGACGGCGCGAAGGCGCTGGCGGCGTCGCCGACCGAGAGCTCGGTCACCCGACTGGTCCACCACACCCCGATGCCGTACAGCGCCGCGATGACCCCGACCGACACGACCAAGCCGATGGTGAGCGTGACCGCCCCGCCCCACCCGGTGGGTCGATCGAGCACATTCCGTCCGGCCTCGCTCTCGCTGAACCCGTCGAAGGTCGTCCCGCCGAGAACGATCAACAAGGTTGCCAGCGTTCCGCCGACCACGGGCATACGGGCCAGGCCCGACATCGGCGGGCGCACGGCCAACCGTCCTTCGCGGGCGAACACCGGTGCCATCGCCGCCAGCATCGTGAACAGCGCAGCGAACGGCTCGTTGTCGGCGACCCACGCCGCCCCCCACAGCACCGCCGCCGCCAGTGACACCATCGTGTGGACAACCAGTAGGTAGCCGAGGTTGCGCGGTGTCGAGCCCGCCGGGTGGGCGAGCTCGTAGAAGAGGAAGACGGACAACCCCGCGGCCGCCGGCCAGTGGCCGAGCCCTGCCGGAGCGGTGCGCGGCGTCGCTCCGAGCCGTCGGGCCACCGTCTCCCCCCACCGGGCGAGCGTGTTGATCGGACTGATCGCTCGCCACACGTCGCCGATCAGACCGTTGACGAGCTGGGCTCCGACCCAGACGACCACGTAGAACGTGACCGGCAGCAGGTTCCGGTCGACGGCGTCCTCCCCGAACAGGCCAGCAGCCACGGCGACGACGAACAGCACGAGCGCCGCCGAGCGGCCGATGGCGAGGACGATCCGCAGCACTCCCGGAAGCCCGGCCCGGCCCGCGTCGTCGACGCCAACCCAAGGGCCGACCATGGTCCTGCCGGCGGCGGCCCGCGCCAGCTGCGGTCTCGTCCACAGCAGGCCGAGGGCCACGAACGAGACGATCAGCGCGATCGCAGCGGCCCACGTGAACATCCACAGCGGGAGCGGAAGATCGCCACGCGAACCGACGCCGTGAGCGAAGATCACGGCCCGACCGCCAGCTCGAAGAGGAAGAGGCCGGCCTCTTCGAGCTCCACCTCGAACACACCGGGCACGTCGGCCACGAACACCACCTCTGCCGGCTCGTCGGGCGCGGTGTCGACGAGGTGATCGTACCCGTGCACGTGCACGTGGTCGGCGCGGTCGGCCTCGACGACGATCGTCACCGTCGAGCCGAGCGGGATGGCGAAGCGGGACGACTCGACCTCGACCGTGTCGCCGGCGACCTCCACCCCGATCGTTAGCCCGTCGTCGCCGGCAGCAGCGTCTGCGTCCGCCCCATGGGACTCGTCCCCGTCGCTGTCGGCCATCGCGCCGTCCGCCCCGTGCTCGTCGGAGGCAGAGGGGGCCGCCTGCTCGGGCGACACGGTGATCATCGTCGACGCCCTGACCGGCACGCTGTCGACAGCGTAGGCCGCGTGGTTGTTGGCGGAGGCTTCGATCGTGATCTCGTGCTCACCTTCGGGCAGCGAGGAGAGATGCCACCACGGTCCGTACAGCCGGCCCTCGCGCTCGCCGTCGACGTACAGGTGGAGGTGTCCCTCACCGTCCACCGGGTCGGAGCCGGAGGCTTCGGGGGCGAAGGTCAGGTCGGTGTCCGCGAACAGGTTCCAACCCGACTTCGGATCGGCGAAGACCTCGAGACCCATCGCCGGAGCTGATACGGCGTCGATCTCGTACAGCTCGGCGTCGCCGTGGTGCGGCTCGCCTCCCTCGACCGTGACCGTCGCCGTCGCTCGGATCGGCGTGCCGTCGACGGCGTACGCGGCGTGGTTGTTGGCGCTGACCTCGACGGCGATCTCGTGCTCGCCCTCGGCGAGATCCGTCAGGTGGAGGGCCGTGTTGTAGAACCGCAGCTGGCGCTCGCCGTCGATGTAGAGGTGGAGGTGGCCCTCACCGTCGACCGGTTCGGTGCTGGCGTTGCGGGGAGAGATCTCGAAGTCTTCGAGATCGATGAACAGGTTGAATCCCGACACGGGGTCGGGAGCGATCTCCAGCGAGACGGCGGGCACCGCCATCCCGTCGGGCACTTCGACCACGTCGCCGTGGTCGTGGGCGGGGTCGGCTGTTGCCGCGGCATCGTCGGTCGCCGAGCCGGCGGCGTCGGTCTCGGTCGAGGACTCACCGCAGCCAGCGGCGAGGAAGATGAGCGCGCTGAGGGCACTCGCAACGGAGGCGGCACGGAGCCGCGTCGGAGAGCTCTGCATCAGATGGGATCCTTTGGTCTCGGGCTTTGATTCGTACGTGGTTCAGTGGCGAATCAGCCGAGGTGGCCCCCGTGGCGAGCAGGGCCCGAGGATCCGATTGGTGCGGGCTCGGTCGTCGGTCGGCCTGGCAACGACGCAAGCCGGCAGAGCGGGGGCGTGCGGCCGTTCGAGGCAGCGGGCCGCCAGTTCGGACGCTTGCCGCAGCACCGCGACGACGGCTCTCGCCAGAGCCGGGGCGAGGAGCAGGCCGATCCAGGTCGCCGGGTTGACGGCGACCGCCTCCAGGCCACCGGTCTGCACGACAGACTCGATCGCCTCCTGGCCGGCGAAGAAGCCGGCGCCGAGCAGCGCCAACGGCCGCCAGTCAACCCCCGGGGCCAGCCCGAGCGATCGTACCTGGCGGACGATCACCCCTGCGGCGGCCGACACCGCCAGCGGGGTGATGAGCGCCCACTGGGTGCTGAGGTGACGGTGGTCTCCAACGTGGTCGGCGTGCAGCGTGAGCAACGGAAATGCCGTCAGATAGGCGAGCTGGTGGACCAGCAGCGCAACCAACGCGGCGAGGGCCGTGAGCACGCCGTACTCCGGCAGCGAGCGCAGGTGGCTACGCACGCCGCCAGTGTAGGTTGGTCGGGCCCCCGGGCGGGGTCGCTGGGAGGTGCGCCGATACGCTTCCCGCTGGAGTGGCCCGGGCGGTCGACGCGCCCGTCCCGGGAGTTCGCGGCACGGCTTCGGCGTGGAGTTGGCTGATGCTCGCTCGTCTGAGTCCGGGCGGCGGCCGCGGGCTGAGGGCGCTACCAACCGACGCGCTGGTCGGCGGTGCCCTTCTCCATGTCGGCGCGGGCGTCGGTCACCGACGGGAGGCTCGACACCTCGGGCACCCCGACCTCCCAGAACGAGCCACCCTCGGTCCAGGTGTAGGCATCGACCTGGAGCGCGATCACGTAGGTCCGATCCGAGGCCCTCGCCCGCTCGACCGCTGCGGTCAGCCCGGAGATGTCCTCGACGGTCTCTGACCCACAGCCCATCGCCGCAGCGTGGGTGGCGAAGTCCACCCGGACCGGATCGCCCCCGAGGCGGCAATCCTCGATGAGGTTGTTGAACGGGTTGCCGCCCTGACCGACCTGGAGCCGGTTGATCACCGCGAACCCCCCGTTGTCGCAAACGATGACGATCATCTTGTGGCCGGATAAGACCGAGGAGTAGAGGTCGGAGTTCATCATCAGGTAGGAGCCGTCGCCGACGAAGACGAACACGTCACCTTGTCGCTCGGCTCCACCGCCGCGGCCGTACGCCATGGCCGCGCCCCAGCCGCCGGAGATTTCGTAGCCCATGCACGAGTAGCCGTACTCGCAGTCGAAGGTGGCGATGCCCTTTGGCCACCAACCGTTGTTCACCTCGCCCGGGAAGCCGCCGGCGGCGGCCAAGCACAGGTCGCCAGGACCGGCCAGGTCATTGACCGCCCGGACGACCTGGGCGTAGCTCACCGCCCGAGCGGCGTCGGTGGTGTCGCCGTCGGGCTCGGCCACCTCGGCGGGAGGCACCGAGCCGATCCGGTCGAGATAGGTCCGGAAGCCGGCCTTCTCATCGGCCGCATGGTCTGTCCACGATGTCGGCGCCGACCAGTCGCCGAGCAGGTCCGACAGCTCCCGTAGGGTCTCCCGGGCGTCGCCGACGACCGGCACCGACCGGTGCTTCACCGCATCGAACCGAGTGGTGTTGATGCCGACGATCGTGGCGTCGGTGTTCTTGAACACCGTCCACGATCCGGTCGTGAAGTCCTGCAGCCGGCTGCCGACCGCGACCACCACGTCGGCCTCGGCCGCTAGGGCGTTGGCCGCCTCACACCCGGTCACGCCGATCGGGCCGATAGACAGGCGGTCGTCGCCGAGCAGGGTCGACTTCCCGGCGACGGTCTCGACTACCGGGATGTTGTGTCGTTCGGCGAACGCCGCCAGGCCGGCTTCGGCCACCGAGTAGCGGACGCCGCCGCCTGCGATCAGCAGCGGCTTGCGAGCGGTCGACAGCACCTGGGACGCGACCACCAGCTCGCTTGAGTCGGGCCGAGGACGAGGTACTTCATGGGGCGTCAGGGCGAACAACCGCACCGGGTAGTCGTAGGCCGTTGCCTGGATGTCCTGTGGCAGACCGATGAACGCCGGGCCGCGGGTCGACGGGTCGAGCATCGTGGCCAGAGCCGCCGGTAGCGACTGGGCGATCTGTGCCGGGTGGGTGATCCGGTCCCAGAACTTGGTGACCGGCCGGAACGCGTCGTTGACGGTGGTCGACGGCTCGCCGAA
>JAOTYQ010000409.1 GCA_029861725.1 Acidimicrobiia bacterium
CAGGCCGAAGATCAAGATGGCGAGCATGATCAAGGCGACGCCGACGAAGCCTGCCACTGCCCACCAGTTCTGCTTGCGGACCGCGAGCAAGGTGGCCAGCGATGCCTGGATCGTGAAGAACGCGGCAAAGACCCGGGAAGCCAGGTTCACGGCCACGTTCACGTCGACGAATATCACCAGCAGGATCGCCGGCACCAGGATGATCGGGAAGGTGGTGGTCCGGGGGATCTTGTGGTTTACCAGCATGTCGCTGCGGGACGAGGTGGCGCCGATGATGGCGGAGGTCTGGCTGCCGAGGGCGGCCAGGAGCAACAGGTACGGAAGCGCATCCCCGACCAGATCGGAGACCGCGAAGATGGCGGTCCCGTCTTCTCTGACACCCGGCGGGGTCGGGAGGAAGGCCAACAGCAGGCTGATCATGAACACGACGAACACAATGGTCGAGATGGTCTGGGCGATGCGCATGGTGGAAACACGTTGCTCGGCCCCGAATCTGACCCCGATGTAGCGGGCCGCCTCGAAGCCCTGGACGATCGCGAACAGCCCGATCATCTTGCGGATCTCCTCGGAGCCCAGGTCGGGGGACGGGCCGAGATCCCATCTTCCTCCGAGCGCCTCCTGGACGTTGGCCACGAGGAAGGCGACGACGACGCCGATCACGGCGGCCAGGTTGAACGCGGTGGTCCGGTTGCCCAGCTGGTTCAGCCAGTCCATGCCCCCGCTCATGCCGATCACGATCAGCACGGCCAGGACAGCTACCCCCATCACCGTGCGTCCGTTGACGCTGTTCCAGCCGAGGGGAAGCTGGATCAGCGCCATGAGAATCATCGTGTAGTAGGCGATGTTGACCATCGACGCGCCGAGCAGCGACCAATAGGCGATTCTCTCGAGTCGGTCCGGGCGGCCGCCCTCGCCCTCGATGGGCTCGTAGTGGCGGATGTTGTATGCGATGGCGAAACCGGCAGCGATGGCCACCAGGCAGATGCCCAGCATGAAGAACGGGGCCCGGAACCCCACCAGCAACACGATGGCCGGCGAGAACAAGATGAAGCCAACGTCCATGATGTTGGCCAGTGGCACCACGGTGGCCTGGTATTGCTTGGACTGCTGGATACGGGGTCGGTACAACACGTATGCCAGCGCCAGGATCGTCAGGAACCCGATCCCGACGGCGACGAACTGGTCGCTGTCACTCCGCATTACGCACCCCTCCGCACGACTACCGTGAGATTGACTGTGGTCAAACAGGAACTTAGTTGCCTGTCCGTGGAGGTCTCAGCATCGGTCGCGTCCTTCCGGCCGTGGCCTGCAGCGCTAACGTCGGCCTTCCTGCCTCGACGACCGAGTCGCCGCGAGATCACCGGGGACCTCGAGGGATCAGCCAATGAAGGTGACGAAGATGCCACACGAAACCGAGAGCTTCTGGGAACAGTCAGGGTGGGCGACCTATGGGGCGATCATGTTGTTTGGGAGCGGTTTGGTCGGGATCGTGGACGGGGTCTGGGCCCTCCGCTACGCCGACCGGGAGGCCGATCTGGTGGTGCTCGAGAAGAACATCGAGGTCTGGGGAGCGGTCTCGCTGGTCGGCGGCATCGCGCTGCTCGCAGCGGGAATCGGAGTCTTCGACGGCCAGAACTGGGCTCGCTGGATGGGCATCGTCCTCGCGCTTTTGGCCATTGTCTGGAGTGTCGGGTGGGCCGAGCTCCAGCCAATCCAATCACTGATCGGTGCGCTCATTCACATCACTGTGGTCTACGCCCTGGCAGCCCATTCCGTCACCGTGGACAGAGGCACCTGAGCGGGACGGCTCAACCCCAACGCACACCCGTCACCGGTAAAGGGTTCAGCCCGGGCGGATGGCCCACACCAAGACAGCCCACCGGGTCCTCGTGACCCTTGCGATGGACGAACAGCTGCGGCCCGACGTGGCAGTCGACGTGCTCGAGGTCGATGCCGAGCGCTTCGAGACCCGCAGCCCTCATCCCCTGCCCTCTTTGCTGCGTGCCCCCGAGCGCCGGACTGAGGGCGCATATCGACGCCGCCGAACAAGGTCAGGACACCAGCGCACTTGGGCACGGCCAGCACAGAGCAGGCCAGGACCCACTTGCCGATCGCTCTGGTACACCGGCCATCCGGCTGAGCCGGCCACCGGAGTCGAGCACCCAACCCGTCCGAGGACGATGCCCGCCCTCAGCGATCCGAGATTATGGATTGGTGATACCGAGCAGGGTCCGTTGCCCAAAACGTCGGTCCGTGCTCGCTCGTTGCTGCGCTGGCGAGCGCTTGGCGGGCCGTGCTGGTCGCATGGCCCGGTTGGTGACGGTGTGAGATACGACGAGGAGCGGGTGTTCAAGCGCTCTGCGCTGATCGCCGTGCCGATCGACGCCCGGGCCCAGCATCGTCCCGACGAGCCGCGCTACCGCTATGAGCCGTTCGCTGGTCTCGAGGACGACTTCCGGCTCGGTGACGAGATCTTCGAGCGGGTGGTCCAGGACTACAACCTGAACGATCTCGCCATTTGACGCGAATCGGCGAGCTCGTTCGCGCGCGGGCCGTGATGGTTCGAAGGTCCCCGCCAAGGCCGTGGCAACGGGATGCGACTTCGAACCGCTCGTGACCACGGGGAGGGTTGTGATCTCCACAACGAATGGACCGTAGTGAACTTGAGACGGTGACCTCTCGCGTGTGAGGCGCCTCTAGACCAGGCCGAAGTCCCACCGGACCAGGGCGAAGCGTCCAACAACGTCCGTAGCCATCCAGGCCAGAACAACCCTCGTGGCAAGCACCAGGGCAAGCAGCCACCCACCACAACGCAACCAGATCAACACGGTGCCGGCTCAGTCGGCCTGACATTCCCGAGCGAACGAGGCGATCCCCCAGCTCAGCGTCGTGGACGCCGGCCGGGGGATTGGTTTGGGCTGGGCCCCGTGTCATCCGGCCGCGATGATCATCTCTTCCTGACCCCTCGTGACGGGGCTGTGCAAGCCGCCGACGGAGTCGTCTGTTCCGAGAGACCTGGAGTCGGCGAGGTGGACGGAGATGACGGGGGGGTGACATCGGACATCACCTGAAACGCAGCGTCGCTCGCCGTCGACTGTTCGAGTGTTTCCCAGTTCAGCCCTATTCGATCCGCATTCCCGAGATAGCCCGAGCGACCAGCAGCTGCTGTATCTGCTCGGTGCCTTCGAAGATGTCGTAGATCTCTCCGAGACTTGTCCACTGGTGACCGATAGTGTCCGTTTCTGCCCTCTGAGCTGGGGAAATGCCAACCGCTGCTGTCCGTTGGTTACCGCTGGGTATCCCTAGTGTTTTCTGAAAAGTAGGGATGAACCAAAGTCAGTCGGAGCCCGACCTGCGACATGGAAACTGCTCGTTCACCCACCGTTCACACCTACACACTGAGCCCGAGCTGCCTGTCACCATGAGCAACGAGATCCCACATCATGGCGAGTCCTCGTCACATTCCCGTCGACCATGACGCGTGGGAGATCCGGGGGGCTTCGTCCGAGGCAGCTCTGCCTCGACTTTGACAGTTGGTGGGGTGGGTTGAGGTAGCTGCGGGCCTGTGACCTGGGCTGATGGGGTTCGAGCGGCCTGACTGGATGCTGTTTGTAGTGGCAAACTGGTGCTTGCGTCGGCTGTTGTTGTGGTGAACAGTGGCGGTCGTGTTCGTGAAACGGTCGGTGGTGAACAGTGGCAAACGCCGCTACGAGTACTTGTCGCTGGTGGAAGCGTTCCGGGACGAGCAAGGCAGGAGTCGGCAGCGAACCATCGCCCGGCTGGGTGAGGTATCAGCGCTGCGGATAAGTGGTGATCTGGACCGGATCATCGCTGCCCTGAAACGCTTCGCCGACGAGGACGACGACGAAGACGACGAGGACGATGGGCCACCGGGGTGGGAAGCAGTAGCGGCCCCAGCGTGGGGAGCGACCGCAGCAGTGGCGGCGGTGTGGGACCGTCTCGCCTTGGGCCAGTTCTTCAGCGAGCGCAGCGGTCATCTCAGTTTCGATTTGGGGGCGGCGATCTTCGTGATGGTGTTGAACCGGCTGGTCGACCCGTCCTCGAAACGGCGAGTGATCGACTGGCTGGACGACGATCAAGCCCTCCCCGACGAATTCGACCGACTGGATCTGCATCACCTGTATCGGGCGTTGGATCACCTGGCCGACGCCAAGACCGACCTCGAAGCCCACCTGTGGTCTCAGCTCACGAACCTGACCAACCTCGATCTGAGCCTGGTGTGCTACGACCTGACCTCCACCTACTTCGAAGGAGCGGTCGGCGGTTCGGAACGGTTCCCGTCCAAAGCGTTCGGCTACTCGAGAGACAAGCGAGGCGACCGGCCCCAGATCGTGATCGGGTTGTTGTGCACCGGTGACGGCCTCCCCATCGCCCATCGGGTGTGGCCCGGCAACACCAGCGACCTCGCCACCCTCCCCACCGTGCTCGACGACCTCCGTGACCGATTCGCTATCGGCCGGATCTGCCTGGTCGCTGACCGGGGCTTGATCTCCAAGGTGAACCTGGAAGCGGTGACCAAGGCCGGGTTCGCCCACATCATCGCCACCCGATTGCATCGCGACAAGACATGCGCCGCTGCCCTCGAGGCCGCTCACCGGCCCGATGCTGTGTGGTCGACCGACGACTGGCAACGGTGGGTGTGCGACACCACGACCGAAGACGGTGTCCGGGCTGTCGTGGTCTACTCCGGGTCCCGCCGGCGCCGTGACCTCGCCCGGACCGAGGAACTGGTCGGTCGGTGTGAGACCAAGCTGTTGGCCCTCGAAGCCCGCGTTGATCGGGGTGACCTGACCGATGCGGGCAAGATCGGGCGGGCCGCCCAACGGATCCTCGGGCCATCCGGCATCGGTCGACTCTTCGATGTCGACATCGAAGAGGGTCATTTCCGCTACCACTACAACGAGGCAGCCATGGCCTACGAAGACACCCTGGCCGGGCACTACGTCCTGGTCACCGACCTCACCACCGACGAGGCGTCTCCGGTCCGGGTCGCCCGTATGTGGCATCAGCTCCACAACATCGAGGCCCGGTTCCGGGTCCTCAAGGACTTCCTCGGGCTCCGGCCCATCTACCACTGGACCGAGAAACGAGTCCGGGGCCACGTCGCCGTGTGCGTGCTGGGGGCCGTGATCGAAGCGATCATCACCAGCGACCTCCACCACGCTGAGATCGCTGATCCCGATCTCGAACGTCAGCCCCTCACTGCCGCCCGGGCGTTGCGGATTCTGCAGCGGATCCGTCGGGTCACCCTCGCCGCCGGGACCCGGACCATGACCCTCACCAGCAGGGCCACCCCCTTCCAGCGCCAGATCCTCACCGCTATCGGCACCGACACCACCTGGCCCGCCGCCACCGTCACCTGACCCCCTACCGGGCCGATCAACAGCCGTGTAGTGCAAAAACCATCAGCCGCGCCCCGCCTACCAGGACTTACGCGACCAAGGTGTCAAAGTCGAGCCAGTCTGCTTCGACCACGACCACGACCACGCTGCCACCGACAGCCAGCCAACCAGCGGCTGAGGCGACCGCAACACAAACACCAACGGCGGATTCGTCACATGTGTCTG
>JAOTYQ010000410.1 GCA_029861725.1 Acidimicrobiia bacterium
GGAAGGTTGACCATGTCCCTGCGTCCTCCTGATCGGGGCCGACTCGGTGCCCACGGTTCTCGCACCGGTTACGGGACCCCGAAAAAGGATCGCCGGTGACCGGCTCGGCGGGCAAGCCGGTGGTTGGTTCAGGCGTGGAGCTGGATGTCGGTGCCGTCGTCGCTGAGCCGGGCCCGACGGCATGAGCTACTCACCCCCTGGTGTCCTGCCAGTCACTCCGCTATCGTCCCGAGCGACTCCGGCCGGAGTTCGACGTAGGGAGAGAGCACTTGGAATCGTGGATGCGCGTCGCCGGTCCCGTCGCGATCGTTCTGCTATCGGTCATCGGGCTGGCCTCGCCGAGCCTAGGTCAGGGTGACGGCCAGACGATCGGTGGGCAGCTCCGGGTCGAGGACGACACCGGTGAACGCGTCCCGGTCGAAGGGGTACTGGTCACCATCGACGGTCAAGGTGAAGCGGTCAGCGACGCCGAAGGACGCTGGTCGATTGCGGTGAGCGAGCCCGGCACGTACACAGTTGTCCTCGACGCAACGACGCTGCCCGACGCCGTCTCCCTGCGCGACTCCGAGCGGGGCGCGCTCGACATGCTGGTCGAAGCCGGTCAGAGCAAGACCGCCTTGTTCGCACTGACCACGGGCGACGTTGGAGCCCCGGCCGACGAGGGAGAGGGCATCACCGGGCGTCGGGTCGCGCAGCTCACGGTCGAGGGTCTCAAGCAGGGCCTGTACCTGGCGATGGCCGCCATCGGTCTGTCGCTGATCTTCGGTACGACCGGCTTGGTGAACTTCGCCCACGCCGAGCTCGTGACCTGGGGAGGGCTGACGACCTTCTTCTTCAACTACTACGGCCTAGCCGGGGTCCTCGGGTTCCTCGCCCCGCTGCCGGGCCCGTTCGGCGACGGGGTCAACCTCATCTTCGCCGCCGTCTTCGGGATGATCAGCGGCGGACTGCTCGGCTACGCTCTCGATCGCTTCCTGTTCCGCGGCATGCGCCGCGACGGGGTGAGCTTGATCGCTCAGATGGTGATTACGATCGGTCTCTCGATCCTGATGCGGTACTTCTTCCTCTACAACTTCGGCGGCAACCCCCGCTTCTTCCAGGACTTCGCCAGCCAGCGGGCGATGTCGATCGGTCCGGTCGAGATCACCCCCAAGGATCTAGCGGCCATGGCCGTGTCGATCGCCATCCTTCTGCTGGTCGGTGCGCTTCTCCAGCTCACCCGTATTGGCAAGGCGATGCGGGCCGTCGCCGACAACCGGGATCTCGCCGAGTCATCGGGGATCGACGTCGAGCGGATCATCGGCATGGTGTGGACGGCGGGCGCGGCTCTCGCCGCGTTAGGTGGCGTGTTCTTCGGGCTCGATCAGGTCAGGTGGGACTTCGGCTTCCGCATCCTGCTGCTGATCTTCGCAGCCGTTGTCCTGGGCGGACTGGGCACTGCCTACGGCGCACTCGTCGGTGCGATCGTCGTCGGGTTGGCGATCAACCTCTCCACGTTGTTCATCGACGCCGAGCTGAAGAACATGGTGGCGCTGCTCGTGCTCGTCACCATCCTGCTGGTCCGGCCTCAGGGCATCCTCGGGCGACCGGAAAGGGTGGGCTGATGCTCCTCGCCATCAACTGGGACATCATCTTCACCCAGACCTTCTCGCAAGGTTTCGGAACCCAGGCCCTCGTGTTCGCCCTGGCGGCGATCGGCCTCAACATCCACTACGGCTACACCGGCCTGCTCAACTTCGGCCAGGTCGGCTTCATGGCGGTCGGCGCATACGGCGTCGGGATGGCCGTATTCTGGCTCGACATCGGATTCTGGCCCGGCCTCGTCCTCGGCGTCGTCTACTGTCTCATCCTGGCGTTGATCCTCGGCATCCCTACGCTTCGGCTACGGGCCGACTACCTGGCCATCACCACCATCGCTGCCTCCGAGACGATCCGTCTCTCCGTTCGCTGGCGAGGCAACCGCGAGCGGACGGGGGCGGCCGAGGGCATCAACGACTTCGCCGACCCGTTCTACGACCTGAACGTCTTCGACCGGATCGGGAGCCGGCCCTACCGCTTCTTGTTCTTCGAGTATCGGGCCGACGACCTGTGGGTCATGCTCATCGGTTGGTCCGTCGTCGGTCTCGCCCTCCTGTTCACGTGGCAGATCATGCGCAGCCCATGGGGCCGGGTGGTCAAGGCGATCCGGGAGGACGAGGACGCGGCACGGGCCCTCGGCAAGAACGCCTACAGCTACAAGCTGCAGTCGCTGATCATCGGTGGCGTGATCGGCGGGATCGCCGGCATGCTGCAAGCGATCGACAAGCAGTCGGTTCAGCCGGACACGTTCAACCCGGTCATCACGTTCATGATCTGGACGGTCCTGATCATCGGCGGGGCCGCCCGTGTCTGGTCTCCGGTCGTCGGGGCCATGCTCTTCTGGGGACTGATCAGCGGGCTCGAGGCGTTCATGCGTGAGCTCCTCGACACCGGGCTCGGCGATTCGCTCGAGCGATACCTCAACCTGAACATCCAGAACGTCAGCCAGGTCCGGTTCATGCTCTTCGGCCTGGCGCTCATGATCGTGATGCGGTACCGGCCACAAGGTATCTTCGGTTCGAGAGAGGAGATGGCTCTCGATGATCGATGACCAACCGGAGGCGGCAGGGGCCGCTGTCGCAGAGACCGAGAACCCGATCGAAGGCGTCTTCGACGGCGTGGAGCACGTTCGCGGCGTCGCCAAGCCAGACAGCATCCTCATCGTCGATGGTATGAGGCGGCGGTTCGGCGGCCTGGTCGCGGTCGACGTCGATCATCTGGAGATCCAGCGTGGGGCGATCACGGGGCTGATCGGGCCGAACGGCGCAGGGAAGACCACGTTCTTCAATCTGCTGACCGGATTCGACACGCCAGACGGAGGTCACGTCGAGCTGAACGGCGCCTCGATCGACGGTGTCGCCTCCCACCGGCTCGCGGCGCGGGGAATGGTCCGCACGTTCCAACTGACCAAGGCGCTCTCGAAGCTCACCGTCCTGGAGAACATGATGCTCGGCGCCAAGAACCAGGGCGGAGAGAGCTTCCTGCGAGCGCTGTTCTCGCCGATGTGGCGGGCTCGGGAAGCCGAGGTCGAGGTCCAGGCGAGAGCGCTACTCGAGCGATTCAAGCTCTCGCACATGGCCGATGAATACGCCGGAACGCTCTCCGGCGGCCAGCGCAAGCTCATCGAGATGGCCCGGGCTCTGATGTCCGAACCTGATCTGGTCATGCTCGATGAGCCGATGGCGGGGGTGAATCCCGCCTTGACACAGTCCCTGCTCGGTCATGTCAAGGAGCTCCGAGCCGAGGGGCGAACCGTGATCTTCATCGAGCACGACATGGACGTCGTGCAGGACATCAGCGACTGGGTCGTCGTCATGGCCGAGGGCAGTATCATCGCCGAAGGACCGCCGGGTAGCATCGCCGAGCACCAGCAAGTCGTCGATGCCTACCTGGGCACGCCCGACGCCCCACCTGGCGAACCCCTCTCCTCCGAAACGGACGGTGTGCCAGCGGCCGAGATGGAGTCCGACTCGTGACCAACGGCGACGTACTCATCAACGTCGACAACATCCAGGCCGGTTACGTGCCCGGAGTCGACATCCTCCAGGGCTGCTCGCTGGAGGTCACGACCGGGGAGCTCGTCGGGATCATCGGCCCCAATGGGGCCGGGAAGTCGACGTTGCTCAAGGCATTGTTCGGACTCCTCAACGTGCGGACCGGGACGATCGAGTTCCGGGGTGAGGACATCACCGGCATGAAGGCCCACGAGCTCGTGTCCCGCGGCATCGGCTACGTCCCGCAGAACGAGAACGTCTTTCCCTCCCTGACGGTCTCGGAGAACCTCGAGATGGGCGTCTACCTCAAGCCGAAGGAGTTCCCCAGTCGGCTCGACCTCGTCGCCGACATGTTCCCCCGGCTGGCCGAACGGCTCGGGCAGCGGGCCGGCTCGCTGTCGGGAGGCGAGCGACAGATGCTGGCCATGGGTCGGGCCCTCATGATGGATCCCGAGGTGCTCCTGCTCGACGAGCCATCGGCCGGCCTCTCACCCGTTCTGCAGGATCAGGTCTTCGTTCGGACCAAGGAGATCAACGCCACCGGCGTGGCGGTCGTGATGGTCGAGCAGAACGCGGCCCGTTGCCTCCAGATCTGCGACCGAGGCTACGTGCTCGACCAGGGCCGGAACGCCTACACGGGGACCGGGAGGAGCCTGCTCGACGATCCGAAGGTCATCGAGCTCTATCTGGGGACCCTGGCCAAGAGGGGCTGAGCTCAGGGCGACAACGCCCGGGATCACTCGAACCGAGCAACCAAACGGCCTCGGTCGCGAGAGAGCCCGACCCGCAAGGGGTCGGGCTCTCTTCATCCTGCTTCTTCTAGGTTGCGCCGGATCGGATCACATGGCGAAGACGTACACGTCGAGGCTCTCATCTCGACCGTCGGCACCATAGGTTGCGATCAGGAACGAGGCGGCCTCTGGCTCGCCGGCATCGACGAACTCGTAGGGTCCGCCCAGACCGTCGTAGTCCGGATCGCCACCGGCATCGATGATCTCCTTACAGGCGGCGAACGAGTTGCACTTCTCGCCGTCCTTGGTGACGCCGTTGATCTCGGTAGCGATCGCCTCGCCCGCGTCGCTGCCGGCCAGCTCGGCGGCCAGAGCGACGATGACGATAGAGTCGTAGGTCTCGGCGCCATAGGCGCTGCTCGAGTCGGGCGGCATGGCCTCCTCGAGCCGGCCGATGAAGTCGTCGATCGAGCCCAGGTCAACCGACGGCTGGGTGAACGTCATCGTCTCGAGGATCGAGGGGTCGGCCATCTCGCTCTCGATCCCGAGGTTGCCATCGACGCCCCAGACATTGGTTTCGCTGGTCGGGCCGATGCCCCGCTCGTGCATCGTCGTGATGATATTGGCAGACTCCGCGAAGCCGATGACGACGATGGCGTCGCTACCGGCGGCGACGAGCGAGTCGACCTCGGCGTCGAAGCTCTCGACGTCGATCGCATAGGGCAGGAACTCGTCGATCACGCCGCCCGACGCCTCGAAGTTCTCCTGGAAGGCGTCGGCCAGACCTTGACCGTAGGACTCCTGACGGAAGAGGACCGAGACGGTCTCGTTGCCCTGGTCCAGCACGGCGTTGGCCAGCACCCGTCCCTGGAGGAGGTCCGACGGAGCGGTCCGGAAGTACAGGCCATTGTCGTTGTAGGTCGTGAAGTCCGGCGAGGTGTTCGCCGGCGAGAACTGGATGACGCCGGCACCGGTGATCTTGTCGATGACCGTCTTCGATACGGCCGACGAAGCCGCACCGATGATGGCGTCGGCGCCGAGGCTCAGCAGCCGGTCGACCTCGGTGTTTGCGATGTCGGTCGTCGTGTCGCCGGAGTCGCCTTGCTCGAGCACGACGTCAACCCCAAACACCCCGCCGGCGGCATTGATGTCCTCGATGGCCAGCTCGGCCCCCTGGACCTCGGCCGGGCCGAGGAACGCGAGGTCGCCGGTGATCGGGAAGATCGTGCCGACGACGAGGACGCCGTCGCCGCCTCCGGCCGCTGCTTCCTCTTCGTCCTCCG
>JAOTYQ010000411.1 GCA_029861725.1 Acidimicrobiia bacterium
CAGAAGGCCAGCGGCCGCTGCGACGATGGCGACCAGCGCGTTCAGCAGGGCGATGACGGCCGCGGTGTGCAGCCAGCGGCCCTTGACCAGCTGTGAGCTCCGATCGAGGATTTCGCGTCCGTCCTCGTGCTCGAGCATCGCAACCGGAGCGATGAGCTGGTAGCGGACCAACTGCCGGATCCCCCAGGGGATGCCGACCACGCTCACCAGGAGCACCGTGACGATTACGAGTCCTCGGACGAACGCCGCCAGCAGACCGCCGATCCGACGACTCGTCAGCCGGTAGGCCTCGCCCGCAGTCATGTCGGGGTTGTCTTCGAGGCCTCGCATCAGTACGGCGACGGCTGCGATCACAACGGTCAAGCCGAGGAAGTGACCCAGTCCTCCGATCATGGCCGCCAACGCAACCCCCACGGCGCCGACGTCGGGTTCGGACTCGAGTGCTGCGTCGATGAACGGGATCAGCCGCAGCAGCCGAACGAGCGCGCCGACGACGGCCGTGATCGGGAGGTAGGCCAAGCCGATGAGCAGCCATTTCGGGATGTGTTGACGGAAGAGCTGGAACGAGGCCTTGATGAGCTGCCCCGCTCGGCGTCGTCGCAGGATCGGCAGAGCCCCAACGGCGCTCCAATCGGTCCGGCCGAGCCCGAAACTGATGGCGGCGAACACCACGGCGATCCCGATCAGCAACGCCACCGGGTTCTGTTTCAGGGTGATCAGCTGGCCCGAGCCCCACTTCACGACTCCGCAGAACGCGGAGATCACCGTGTCGGCAGTGCTATCGCCGCCGGGGACGACGACGCTTCGCGCTCGCAGCTCGTCGTGCCAGTCCACGGGCGAGGTCCACCGCTCCTTCAGCGCCGGTCCGGTCGGACCGTTGAACGGACCCGATTGGCGCTCACCCCAGCGACCTTCGAACGCGAGCCAGGCGAGCGGATCGTCCGGATCGTCGACAGCGTCGGGCAGCAACACGACCTCGGGGTCGAGCGAGCTCGACGGGCCGTCTGTGTTGTCGCACCCGAAACCCTCGCTACCGCTTCGACCAAGGTAGAGCGCCTGCCCGAAGTAGCTCGCATGAGACCCGGCTGAGGAATAGACCACCGGGCGGGTTCCCTGACGTTCCAGCTTGTCGTCGTCCCAGTCGGCCCGCTCCCCGCCCTCGTGCTGGGCGAAACCGACACTGACCGGTTCGGTCTCCAGCGCCTCCTCGACCGACCCGACGTCGAACAGCAGCTGGATGCCCTCCCAGTCACCCTCGTGTTTGTTATTCCAGTCGTTGTAGTACCAGAAGAACCAGTACTGCAGCGCCAGCTGGTCGGGCTCGTCCGCCTGGGTCACAAGGTGGGCGTACACGACGGCGGGCTGACCCTCGGTGAACCGCCGGAAGTCCTGTTCGTAGACGCAGCCGGGGCTCAGTGCTGAGCCCGGGAAATCGAGGAACACGCTCTCGCTGAGGCTGAACACGTCGGCCGCGCCCGGGCTGCTCGTGAGGACCGGATTCTGGGGGCCCACCTGGCGGAGGACCACGAGCGGGTTGTCTAGCACGACGTCGACCGACATCGGCGCGTACGGCTCGCCGGAGTCGTCACACTCGCCGTCTTGGGCCTTGAGCATCACGATCGGCGCGTAACGGTCGGCCAGCTCCTGCTCGGGGTCGCCCTGGGCGCCGGCGACCCCGACACTGGCGCTCAGCAGCGTCATGCCGATCGCGATCACGACGACGAACGCACGCCGTACCCGACTTCCCTCGCCACCCCGGCGAAGGCAGCGACAGCGAAGTGCATTTGAACGAGGCAGGGGCCGAGACACCGGAGTCACCGTAATGGACTCCACGTGACCGTGCGGACCCGGCCCGCAACCCATCGACCACCCCAAGACGGAGACGACGTGCGCGGAGGGCTTACCGACCCGTCGATACGTTCCTCTTGGGTGTCCCGCCCGCTGTCAGCCCAGGTCGTGGGCGGCATCGATGCGGCCGTCGCGGATCGCTGTGACGTGGGTCTTGTGGTCGAGCTTGGTGAGATCGGCGTATTCGTTGGCGATCACCCCGACGGCACGGTCGAACGTCTCCTCCTCGCCGAGGCGTCGCCCGACGGGCGGCGACTGCTCGACGACGAGCTGGATCGCTACCCGACGACGCTCCGGAGTAGTTGGCGCATCGATCCGTTGCGGACGCCGTGTGCGTGTGCCACGGTAGGCAGCAGCTACACCCGTGTTGGTGCGCGGACGTGGGCCGCGACGCGAAGAACAGCGACCCTGAACAACACCAAGATACAAGATGCCCGTCCCCCCATCGATCATGAGGCCCGACGTCGCCGAGACGCGGATCGGCACGATGGAGTTCACCTACGGAACAGGGATGTGTCAGGCGGGTCGTGAGGATCGATGACTCCTTCTGACGACGAATTCGGAACGCCCCCTGTCTCGAGCCAGCCGCCAGCATTACCGATCGAGCGACCGTCCGCGGCCTGGCGGCCGCTGCGAGTTCTTGTCATAGGAGTGGCTCAGGCGCTGACTCTGCTGCTACTCGGCTTGCTGCTGGATGGACTATCGGTGGATGGCTTCTGGACGGCGTTGGGCGCGGTCGTGATGCTGGCGCTGCTGAACGCAATCGCGTGGCCGTTGGTCGTACGCCTCGCGCTCCCGCTCGTGCTCATCACCGCTGGCCTGTTCACGTTCGTCCTCAACGCGTTGTTCATCTGGCTTGCGGCCGAGCTGACCGACGGAGTCGAGGTCGCCTCGTTCTGGACTGCGCTCGCTGTCGCGTTCTGGCTCAGCGTCGTCACCATGGTGGTCGGTGGGCTGCTGAACATCGACAACGATCATGCGTGGCGCCAAGGCGTGGTGCAGCGCATGGTGCGGCGCAGCGGTGCGCCAACGCCGACCGACGTACCAGGGTTCTTGTTCATCCAGATCGACGGGCTTGGGCACGACGTGCTCGTCGACGCTATGGCGTCTGGGCACGCACCCTTCCTGGCGCGGCTGGTCGAGTCCGGCACTCATCGACTTCATGAGTGGGAATGCGACCTCTCGTCGCAAACGGGAGCGATGCAGGCGGGGATCCTGCACGGCGACAACCACAACATGCCGGCCTTCCGCTGGTACGAGAAGGACGCCGGCCGGGTGCTGGTGACGAATCGGCCTGGCGACGCGGCCGAGCTCGAGGCCCGCCAGTCGACGGGGGCCGGCCTGCTCGCCGACGGGGGTGCGTCGCGGGCCAACGTGTTCACCGGGGACGCATCGGACAGCCTCTTCACGTTCAGTTCGGTGGCAGAGAAGAAGGTCCAGGATCGCTCGGACTTCCTGTTCGTCGTTGCGACGCCGTACGCCCTATTGCGGATCGTTGCGCTGGCGATCGTCGACATCGTCCGCGAGAAGCGCGCGTACCGCCGGGCCCGCAAGCAAGGTGTCGAACCGCTCGGTCATCGCTCCGGGGTCTATCCCTTCCTCCGGGCATCGACCACTGTCGTTCTGCCGGAGATCACCTGGTCGGTGCTTGTCGCCGATGTTGTGCGCGGAGTGTCGTCGGTCTACGTCGACCTCGTCGGCTATGACGAGGTCGCCCACCACTCGGGCATCGCGGCACCCGATGCGCTCGACACCCTGAAGCGCACCGACGACCAGATCGAGCGGTTCGTCGCAACGCTCGACAACGCGCCGCGGCCCTACCACCTCGTCGTGCTCTCGGATCACGGCCAGACCCAAGGGGCGACGTTCGAACAACGGCACGGCAAGGAGCTCGGAGACGTCGTTCGGCACCTGGCGTCGGGCGTCGTGTCAGCGCCAGAGCTCGCTGAAGAGGGCTGGAACAACGTCAACGGGCTGCTCACTGACGCCGCCAACGACGACTCTGCGTTGGGGAAGGTCGTGAAGCGGTCGACCCGTAAGCGCACCGAAGACGGCGCAGTCGCACTCGGGCCGGGTACCGCCCGCTCAGTACCCGTCGACGAGGATGACGTGGTGGTGCTGGCGTCGGGCAACCTCGGGCTCGTGTCGTTCACGAAGATCCCGAAGCGGGCCACCCACCAACAGATCGAAGCAGCACACCCGGGCCTCGTCGATGGCCTCCGCCAGCATCCCGGCGTCGGCTTCATCATGGTCCGTGACGAGGTCGAGGGCGACCTTGTGCTCGGACCCGACGGTGTCTGCTACCTCGACGATGGCCGTGTCGAGGGCGCCGATCCGTTGGCGCCGTTCGGACCGAACACGGCCGACCACCTCCGCCGCACGAGCAGCTTCGACAACTGCCCCGATCTCCTGATCAACAGCTTCTACGATCCCGAGGCCGACGAGGGCGCTGCATTCGAGGAACTCATCGGATTCCACGGGGGCCTGGGCGGCAAGCAGAGCTATCCCTTCGTGCTCGCCCCCGCTGGTCTGGCGCAGCCGGAGGAGATGTTGGTGGGCGCTGAAGCCGTCCATGGCCTACTGACGACGTGGGTGCGCGACCTGCAAGGCATCACCTGAGTGTGCGCTCATCTCACCGCGGGGTTGGATATCCGTTTCGAGGCGGCGGGCGGGTCGGGACGACGTCGATGCATCGTCACAGCTTGGTGATCTCGCTGGGTCGCCATCGAGCGGTCCCGACGGACGACGTTGCCGACGAACGAGCGGAGGAGGTTGGCCGGGGTAGAGGTGTTGAAGAGGAGCTTGCCCATACGCAGCGCTCGTCAGGACGTCGTTCAGCGGGCACCGGTAGACGACCGAACCATTCGACGATGTCACTGAGGTCTCGCACCCGTCGTCGACGACGCTCGTACTGACGCTCCCCGGTCGGGCAGCATCGATGTGAGGGCGCCGATCTCTCCTACTACGTTCGAGACAATGGGATGCGACGCTGGACCCGACCGAGGGCCGCTCGACGGTCTGCGGGTGGTGGAGATTGCTGGCGGCATCCCGGCCGCGTTCTGCGCCCGCCAACTCAGAGGTTTCGGAGCCGAGACGGTCCGGGTCGAGCGGGTGGCGGGTCTGGAGGTGATCGATGGAGACCGACCGGGCGTTGCCGGTACTGCCCTCGCCGATCAGCTGACCGACGATCAACGAGTGTTCCTCGTGGCCGGAGCCCGCCGGTTCACGTTGGATGGTCCGGCAGCGCTCAGCGATCTGGCGGCGCTGCTGGATGGGGCCGACGTGGTTGTCGAGGATCAGGGCCCGGGCTTCCTTCGCCGGCTCGGGTTCGACCCGGCGAAGGTCACCGGCCGGTCCTCGGCCCCAGTCATCACCTCGCTGTCCCCTCTGGGCCACGACGGTCCCCGGTCACACTGGCAGGCCACCAACGCCGTCCAGTTCGCTCTCGGTGGCCTGATGACCTTGACCGGCGACCCCGGACGGGAGCCGTTGGTCACCGGAGGCGACCAGGCGCTCTTCCTCGGCGGCCTCCACGGCTTTGCGGCAACGGTCATGGCCCTGGCCGGTCGGGCCCGCACTGGCCGAGCGGCGTGGGTCGACCTGTCGATGCAGGAGGCCGCGGCGTCCATGGCCGAGCTCTATGCCGCTCAGAGCGAGTACGACCTGAAGGAACCGGTGCCCCGGGCCGGCAACTCCCTACGAGCGGTGTGGGGCGTCTACCCCTGCGCCGATGG
>JAOTYQ010000412.1 GCA_029861725.1 Acidimicrobiia bacterium
GGGGGATCGACAGGTACTGGTTCTGCTGGGTACGGAAGAAGCCCCTGACGTACTGCACGTTGAGCCCGAGACGCCAGTCGTCCCCGGTGGTGTTTGGCCCGCCGCAGTGCCACAGCTGGCTGTCCATGATCATGACGCTGCCGGCCGGCATCTCCGCTGCGATCGCGATCGAGGCGTCGTCGGGGTCGGGGTGGCCTGGGTCGCGGTGGGAGCGGGGAACGATCCGGGTGGCACCGTTCTCGGCGGTGAAGTCGGTGAGCGCCCAGATCGTCGTCGACATCATCGGCTGATGAGGTCGACCGATCTTGAAGAAGCCGTCGTCGGCGTGGAGACCCTGGAGTCGCTCGCCGGGGCCGATGTCCATCGCCGTCGTGCCCGACAGCAGGCAGTCGGGCTCGAGGAGCTGCTCAACGACCGGAAGGACGTTGCCGTGTACCGGCAGCTGCTGGAAGACGTCTGCTCGGGGTACCAGGTTGTACATGCGCTTCGTGGCGAAGCCTTCGGCCCGGTTGCCCCTCGGCTGCACGTTCAGCTCGTCGAAGATGCGTCTGATCGTGTCGCGGAGCTCGGCGGTCAGCTGCGGGTCGATCGCCCCTTCCACGATCGAGTAGCCCTGATCGTCGATCTGGGCGAGATGGCGGTCGATCGCCGTCTGGTCCATGAGGGATGTGGTCGTCATCGTCGCCCCCGGATCAACACGCCGGGTCGAGCCCCGGTCGGCTCGCCGTTGCGCCACGTGATCTCACCCGACACCACGGTGGCCAGATAGCCGGTGGCCCGTTGGACCAGCCGTGGCGCGGCGGCGGGTAGGTCATTGACCATCTGCGGTGCTTCGAGCGACAGGTTGTCGAAGTCGATGACGTTGACGTCGCCCTTGCGGCCGATCTCCAACGTGCCCCGATCACCGAGCCCGTAGAGCTGGGCGGTGTCGCTCGTCTGGAGCTTGACCGCTTCCTCGACGGTGAGGCGGGGCCCTTTGTGGCGATCCCTCGCCCAGTGGCTGAGCATGTACGTCGGGGTCGAGGCGTCGCAGATCAGGCGGCAATGGGCGCCGCCGTCGCTCAGGCTCAGAAACGCGCCGTGATGCCGGAGCCGCTCGAGCGTGGGGTTGAGGTTGTGCTCGGCGAAGTCGGTGAGCGGAAAGAAGATCAGGCTGCGGTCGGGCCCGAACAGCACGTCGTAGGCATACTCATAGGGGTCACGGCCCGCACGTTCGGCCCTGGCGGCGATGCAGTCGTCGGCATCGGGCTCGTAGTCCGGATGCTCCCCGAGCGGGTACATCTTGTGGAAGCCGTGAGCGACGTCGTGGTTGAACCGCCCGGTGAACGTGGTCTCCTCGGCGAGGATGGCGGCCTTGGTCTCGGCCCTGGCCAGCTCGACGGCTCGCTCGGCCGTAGGGAGGTGGGCGAGGGAGAGGTAGGTCGGGTGCTTCATGAACGGATTCAGCGACGTTTCGAGGCCGAGGAGCAGCCCGGCCGGCCGGCCGGCGACCTGGGCCACGACCCGCCCGGCCCCGTCGATCGGGGCCGACGACAGCTCCAGCAGCTGTCGCCACTGGTCCGGGTGGCGGTCGGCTTGGGTCAGAGCGTAGGTCACGGTCAGCCCGTACTCGGCGGCCAGGTGCCGCATCCAGTCGATGTCGGAGCCGAAGTTGCCTTCGAGGCCTCCCAGCCCGATGTCGGAGGCGACCTCGACGACGCCCCCGCCCCCGTCGGCGACGGCCTTGCCCAGGGCGGTGATCTCGTCGGCGCCGGCGAAGGTCCCGGGGACCGGCTCCCCGTCGAGGGCCCGGTGCAGCATCGTTCGAGACGAGCTGAACCCGAGCGCCCCGTGCTCGACCGCCTCGGTCACGATGGCCGCCATGGCTTCGAGATCGGCCGGTGTCGGCTCCTCGTTGCGGGCGCCTCGCTCGCCCATCACGTAGGCCCGCACCGAGCCGTGGGGAACCTGGGTGGCGATGTCCATGACCCGGGGCATCGTGGTGAGCGCATCGAGATACTCGGGAAACGTCTCCCACCGCCAGTCGATCCCGTCAGCCAGTGCGGCACCGGGAATGTCCTCGACCCCTTCCATCAGCTGGATCAGCCAGTCGTGCTCGTCGGGCCGGGCGGGCGCGAACCCGACGCCGCAGTTGCCGAACACCGTGGTGGTGACCCCATGCCACGATGACGGCGTGAGCTCGGGGTCCCACGTTGCCTGCCCGTCGTAGTGGGTGTGCACGTCGACGAAGCCCGGTGTCACCACAGCACCGTCGGCATCGATCTCGGTGCGGGCTCGGCCCAACGACGATCCCTCTTCGCCGATTGCGCTGATCTTGCCCTCGTCGATCGCCACGTCGGCTCGTCGGGCCGGTGCGCCCGTCCCGTCGACGACGGTGCCACCTCTGATCACCAGGTCGTGTTGCATCGCTGCCTCGCTCATGGCTCCCGCTTCCCCGGGCGGCCCCTGCGGCCGGTCCGGCCCGTCTCGGTGGCAAAACGATAATCGGTGACGATCGGCGGCAGGAAGCTCACGCCCTTGGTGCCGGGCGCTGAATCTTCGGCAGAGACCTCGGTTCCAGTGCGATGATCATCAACCTAGACCACTGCGACGAGGGGAGCGCCGTGCAGATCCTGGTCATCGGCATCGGTATCGTGTTGATCGCGGCCGGGCTGTATTTCGCGATCAGTGGGTTCGGGAAGGAGCGTGGCCGGGGCGGGTATCGCCAGGCGGGCCTCGAGGGCCCAGCCTGGCTCCTGCTCGTCGTGATCGGTGCGGCGATCGTGGTGTTCGGCGCGATCAACGACTGGGACGACGAGGTCGCGGTGGCATCGACCGAGGTGATCACCAGCGACGACGAGGCGGGGGGCACCCGGCCAGATCCGGAGCCCGATCCGGATGGAGAGCTGAATCCAGACGAGGATCCGGAGCCCGAAGCCGACCCCGACCCGGATCCGGATCCCGACCCGGATCCGGATCCCGAGCCCGACCCGGATCCCGACCCGGATCCCGAGCCCGACCCGGATCCCGAGCCCGACCCCGATCCCGAGCCCGACCCCGATCCCGAGCTGCGGCCGCTGGCGGAGATCCTGTCCGACTGCCTGCCATACGATCCGGTCGCGCTCGAGATCGTTGACGAGGGAGCGAGTGGGTGGCTGCTGACCGACGGCCGGTCGCGGATGGAGGTCCTCGATGACGCCGACGACGCCGCGGCCGCCCTCGCCGTCGCCCAACGCCACACCGCTCGCTGCTTCATCGGTCGTGACAACGCCCGGGCCAACCGTCTGAGCTACATCGTCAGTTTTTGGATCGGTGACTCGGGGCAGACGACGTCGGTGCTCGACCCCGACTGCATCCCCTTCGACACCGCAGCCTTGGAGGTCGTAGACGAAGGGGCTACCGGCTGGCTCCTCACCGACGGGCGATCTCGGATGCTCGTGCTCGACAACGCCGATGATGCCACCAAGGCGCTCGACGCCGTCCGCCACTACCGGTCCCAATGCTTCATCGGCCGTGACAACACCCGGGCCGAGCGTGCCTCGTACATCATGAACTACTGGGTTTGACGGTCACCCCTCGGCCGCCGAAGGCGAAGGGATGATAAGCCTGCTTTACGTTTTCGGGGTGGCATGGTTACACTCCGACTCGATGCGAAGCGCTACTCGAGTACCCAACAGACTCCTTCCAGCCACGGTCGCCCTCGCCGCGCTCACCGCGCTGACCGCAGCGTGCTCCTCCGGAGGGGAGAACGGGTCGGTCACCATCTATTCCGGCCGGACCGAGGACCTCATCGGGCCAATCCTGGAGGACTTCACTGCAGAGACCGGGATCGACGTCGAGGTTCGGTACGGGGACTCCGCCGATCTGGCCCTGCTGATCGAAGAAGAGGGCGACCGGACCCCGGCCGACGTCTTCCTCTCGCAGAGCCCGGGGGCCGTCGGCTTCCTCGAGGCGGCGGGGCGCCTCGCCGAGTTGCCGACCGATGTTCTCGATCTGGTGCCGGCTTCGGTGCGCGATGACGAGGGCCGCTGGGTCGGGTTCAGCGGCCGTCAGCGTGTGCTCGTCTACAACCCCGAGCTCGTCGCTGCGGGCGAGCTGCCGACGAGCATCTTCGAGCTGACCGATCCGTCCTGGGGCGGCCGACTCGCCATCGCCCCGGCGAACAGCTCATTCCAGGACTTCGTCACCACCATGAGAGCCGAGATCGGCGACGACGAAACCGGCCAGTGGCTGGAGGGGCTCGTGGCCAACGACGTACGGAGCTACCCGAAGAACTCTGCGATCGTGGCCGCAGTGGGGCGGGGCGAGGTGGCGGCAGGACTGGTCAACCACTACTACAACTTCAGGGCTCTCGATGAGGATCCGCAGCATCCCGGCCTGAACCATCAGTTCGCGGTCGACGATCTCGGCGGCGTGCTCATCGTGACCGGCGCCGCGATCGTCGAGGGAACCGATCGCTCCGCCGAGGCCGAGCAGCTGGTGACGTGGCTCCTCGGCGAGCAGGCTCAACGCTACTTCGCCGACGAGACCTTCGAGTACCCACTGGCACCCGGTGTCGAGCCGGCGGTGACGATCCCTCCAGCCTCGTTCGCCGAGGTCGGAGGGATCGACTACGACCAGCTCGGCGGCGGACTCGAAGCTACCCGGGACCTGATCACCTCCGCCGGCCTCGAGGGCTGACCTACCCGTGACTGCCCTCCGCACGGCGCCGCCGACCGGCGACCCGCCTCGGGTCGTTCGAGCCGGTCCGCCGCGCCTTTTCGTCGTCCACGCCACCGTGACCGGGCTGGTATTCGCCCTGCCGGCGGTGTTCGTGGTGGTCCGGGCGGCGGGGCTGGGCGGCGACGTCGCCGGTACCGTCAGCGCCGCGCTCGGCCCACTGATCAACACGGTGGTGCTCGCCACGTCGGTGTCGGCCACGGCCGCTGCGGTCGCGACGCCGTTGGCCTGGCTGCTCGTGCGGGCGGACTTGCCGGCGCGGCGGTTGCTCCAGGTTCTGCTCGTGCTGCCGATCGTGCTGCCCTCGTTCATCGGCGCGGCGGCCTTCCAGGCCGCGGTCGCGCCCGGTGGGCTGGTGGCCGAGCTGGCGGCCGCGGTCGGCGCAGGTCGACCGCCGGCGTTCCGAGGCTTCGCCGCCGCGTGGCTGGTGCTGTCGGCCTTCACCTACCCGTACGTGCTTCTCCCCACGCTGGCCCGGGCGACGGCGCTCAGGCCCACGCTGGAGGAGAGCGCGCGGCTGCTGGGCCGATCCGGCCTTGGTGTGTTCTTCTCGATCACCCTGCCCCAGCTGCGCTCAGCGGTGCTCGCCGGCTCACTGCTCGTGTTCTTGTACACCGTCAGCGACTTCGGCGCCGTTCAGCTCCTCGGCTACGACACGCTGACCCGTGTGATCTTCGCCACCCGACTGACCGACCGGGCGGTGTCATTCGTGGCTGCGGTCCTGCTCATCGTCTTGGCCGTCGCGGTCGTAGCCGCCGAACGGCGGCTCCGCAGCGACGATGCTCCGGACGACTGGGCCGCCGCCGGTGCAGGTGACAGGGTCCGGCTGGGCCGGTGGCGCTTCGTCGCCGCCGCCGGCGCCTGGCTGCTCGTGACG
>JAOTYQ010000032.1 GCA_029861725.1 Acidimicrobiia bacterium
AGACCGAGGAGCGGGTCAGGGCTGCAGATCGAACTCCTCGAGCAGGGCGCGGTCGTCGGGGCCGAGCCCGCCGCGAGCGGCGAGGAGGTCGGGCCGGTGGCGGGCGGTGCGGAGCAGGGCCTGGGCCCGTCGCCAGCGGGCGACGCGGCCGTGATCGCCGGAGGTGAGTACCGCCGGCACGTCCCAGCCCCGGTACGAGGCCGGACGGGTGTAGTGCGGGTACTCGAGGAGACCGTCGCTGAACGTGTCGTCGCCGACCGACTCTCGATTGCCGACCACCCCTGGCACCAGGCGGCCGACCGCTTCGAGGACCACGGCGGCCGCCACTTCGCCTCCGGCGAGGACGTAGTCGCCGATCGACACCTCACCGTCGATCAGGTGCTCTCGGACTCGCTCGTCGATCCCCTCGTAGCGTCCACAGAGGAGGGTGAACCCATCGAGGCCGGCCAGCTCGGCGACGTAGGCCTGATCGAGGGTGCGCCCGGCTGGCGACAGGTAGAGGATCGGGCGGGGCGGGTCGACCGCCTCGACGGTGTCGAAGATCGGCTCCGGTTTGAGGACCATGCCGGCACCGCCCCCGAAGGGGCTGTCGTCGACGGAGCGATGGGGGTCGGTGGCCACGCTGCGCAGGTCGTGGGTGCGGATGTCGAGCAGGCCGCGCTCGCGGGCCCTGCCGAGCAGGCTGGAGCCGGCGAAGGATTCGACGAGGTCGGGGAAGATGGTCAGGACGTCGATGCGCATCGCGCTCTCACGTCGCTGCCTCGTCGGCCTCGGCCTCGGGATCGTCGAGGAGCCCGGCCGGCACCGACACCCGTACCGATTCGGGGTCCTGGTCGATCAGGAACGCCAGCGGCACCAGACGCCCGTCCTCCAACTCGAGAAGATCCGAGGCCGGGTTCTCGACGACCGCCACGACCGGACCGTGGCCGGTCCCGTGCTGGTCGACGAGCAGCTTGCCGATCAGCTCGTGCACGAAGAGCGCGTCGGGGTCGTCGAGCGCGATCGCCTCGAGCAGCAACCCCCGCAACCGCTCGGCGGCGTTCCGATCGTCGACCCCGGCGAACGAGATCAGCCACCTCTTCTGGTGAGGCCGGGCCGCTCGGACCTCGAGCCGCCGACCTCCGGCCCACAGCTCGGCCCCGGGGGCGGTTCGCTCGTCGAGCCGGTTGGTGACGAAATCGACGGTCACCTCGCCCTTGAGCCCGTGCGGCCGGCCGATGCGGCCCACCTCGAGCAGGCGATCGTCCGGTTGTTCGTTGCCAGGCGTCGTCATCGGGCCGGTGCAGGGTCGCTGACGACGGGCGCCGGCATCGCCGTCACTCGACGAACTCGACCTCGGTGGTCACGCCATCCTTGGCGGCCGCAGCACCGACGACGGTACGGATAGCCGAGGCGACCCGGCCCCGGCGGCCGATGACCCGGCCCATGTCGTCGTTGTTCACGGTGACGTCGAGGCGAACCCGATCGCCGTCAGCCGTGGCCTCGATCGAGACGTCGTCGGGGTTGCTGACCACCGAGCGGCAGAGGTGGAGCAGCACGGCTTCCGCAGTAGGAGCGGGTGAGGTGCTCACGCTTCGGCACCAGTGGTCGCCGCCGCGCCAGCTGCCGGTGCCGGCTCTGCGCTCTGGGTGCTGGTGTCCGGGGCGGTGTCGTCGGACTCGGCAGCGGCGGCGGCTTGCTCGGCTTCGAGCTCTTCGGCCGTCCTGCCGGCGGTGAACGCGTCCCAAGCGCCGGAGATCTCCAGCAGCTTGCGAACCCGTTCGGACGGCTGGGCCCCCTGGCGAAGCCAGCCTACGGCCTTGGCGTTGTCGATCTTGATCTCGGAGGGCTCGCGCCGGGGGTTGTAGGTGCCGACGATCTCGATGAAACGGCCGTCGCGGGGCGAGCGGCGATCGGCGGCAACGACCCGATAGGTCGGTTGCTTTTTCTTACCCATCCGCATGAGGCGGAGTCGAACGGCCACGGGGCTTCTCTCTCTATGACATCTCGAACAGGACGACCTACGAGGCTACCGGCGCTGTCAGGTGCCTCCACTTCCCGCCTCCTGGCGAGCTCGGTCAGGACCGGGCGTCGAAGTCGTCGGCGAGGCGCTCCAGGTCGTCGATCTCGAGACGGTCGAGACCCGGCAGCATGAGCGGCGCCTTGTTCGACTTGGTTCCCTTCGGGGTGACCCGGCCGTTCGACTTCTGCGGCCGCTTCCCGCCCTTCTGGGTGACCCGACCGCCACCTTTCGCCGTGGTCCGGCCGCCGCCTTTGCCCCGCTTCTTGTTCTTGCGCCCGCCCCCCTTGGCCTTCTTCGTGCCGAGACCACCGAGGCGCTTCATCATCTTCTGCATCTCGGCGAACTGCGAGATCAAGCCGGAGACCTGGGTGGGGTTGGTGCCCGAGCCCCTGGCGATGCGGGTCCGGCGCGAGGCGTCGATGATCCTCGGATCGGTTCGCTCCGCCATCGTCATCGACCGGATGATCGCCTCGATGCGGCCGAGCTCCCGGTCGTCGATGTCGACGTCGCGCATCTCCTTCGGGAGGCCGGGGAGCATGCCGACAAGGTTCTGGAGCGGCCCCATCTTCTTGAGCTGCTGCATCTGATCGAGGAAGTCTTCGAGGGTGAACTGGCCCTCGAGCATCCGAGCGGCCGCTTCCTCGGCCTCCTCCTGCTCGTAGGTCTGCTCGGCCTTTTCGATCAGCGTGAGCATGTCGCCCATGCCGAGGATGCGACTCGCCATTCGCTCGGGGTGGAAGAGGTCGAAGTCCTCGAGCTTCTCTCCGGTGGCGGCGAAGGCGATCGGCCGGCCGACGACCTCCTTGACCGACAGCGCAGCACCGCCCCGAGCGTCGCCGTCGAGCTTGGTGAGGATCACCCCGTCGAGGGCCAGCTTCTGGTCGAAGGCCTCGGCCACGTTGACCGCATCCTGCCCGGTCATGGCGTCGACGACGAGGAACGTGTAGTCGGGCTCGACCGCTTCGGAGATGTGGCGCACCTCCTCCATCAGAGCCTCGTCGATGGCGAGCCGGCCGGCGGTGTCGACGATGACGATGTCACGCCCCGACGATCGGGCCTCTTCGACGGCGTGGCGGGCAACGTCGACCGGGTTGGTCGGCTCGCTGTAGACCGGGACGTCGATACTGCGACCGAGCGTCTGGAGCTGCTCGACCGCGGCCGGGCGCTGGAGGTCGGCACCCACCATGAGCGGGTTCCGGCCCTGACTCTTGAACCAGCGGGCCAATTTGGCCGACGAGGTCGTCTTGCCAGAGCCCTGGAGGCCGGCCATCAGCACGACCGTCGGCGGCCTCGACGCGTAGGTGATCTTGATCGTCTCGCCGCCGAGGCTGTTCGTCAGCTCCTCGTTGACGATCTTGATGACCTGCTGGGCGGGGTTGAGAGCCTTGTGGATGCCCTCGCCGACCGCCCGTTCCTTGATGCGGGAGCGCAGGCCCTTGACGACGGTCAGGTTGACATCGGCTTCGAGGAGAGCGACCCGGATCTCCCGGAGCGCCTCGTCGACGTCGGCCTCGGTGAGGCGGCCCTTCTTGCCGAGTCGGCTGAAGATACCTTCGAACTTGTCGGTCAGCGATTCAAACATCTCGGCTCATTCTACGAGCGTTCTGGCGTGGCTCGGCCACACGGCGTGTCGCCGGCCACCCCGGAACGGCGGGGCGGGTCACTCGAACAGGGCGTCGACGAACTCGGTCGGCTCGAAATCGACGAGGTCGCCGACCTTCTCGCCAAGGCCGACGAGCTTCACCGGGAGTCCCAGCTCGGATTCGATGGCGAACACGATGCCACCCTTGGCCGAGCCGTCGAGCTTGGTGAGGACCACGCCGGTGACGTCGACGGCCTCGGTGAACACCTTGGCCTGTGACATGCCGTTCTGCCCCGTCGTGGCGTCGAGCACGAGTAGGACCTCCGACACGTGGCCGGGCTCCTTGGCCGCCACCCGGCGTACCTTGGCCAGCTCCTCCATCAGGTTGGCCTTGTTGTGGAGGCGGCCTGCGGTGTCGGCCAGGACCACATCGCAGCCTCGGGCGGCAGCGGCCGCCACACCGTCGAAGATCACGGCCGACGGGTCGCCGCCCTCGCTCCCCCTGACGATCTCGACCCCTGCACGCTCCGCCCACATCGTGAGCTGCTCGGCGGCGGCGGCCCGGAACGTATCGCCGGCGGCCATCAACGGCTGGTGACCTTCCATGGCGAGCCGTTTGCCGACCTTGCCGATCGTGGTCGTCTTCCCGACCCCGTTAACCCCCACGAACAACCACACGTTGGTCTCACCGTCGTCGAGGGTGAGCGAGCGGTCCTTACCCTCGAGCTCCTGGTGCATCTTGGCCTTCAGCAGGCCCATGATGGCGGCACCGTCCTCCGCCCCGGCCTCGGACGCCTCGGCCCGGACGTCTTCGATGAGCGACATCGACGTGGCCACGCCCACATCGGCCTGGATCAACGCCTCCTCCAGCTCCTCCCAGTCGTCCTCGGAGATCTTCGACAGGCCGACGAGCCCCCCGAGGTAGCCCGTGAAGGCCGAGCGTGCCTTGCCAAGCCGCTCGAAGAAGCTCGGCCTGACGATCGGCTCCTCGACCGGCGGCGCCTCGACCACCGCGGTGTCGATTGGCGGCGCCTCCACCACCGCGGTGTCGATTGGCGGCGCCTCCACCACCGCGGTGTCGATTGGCGGCGCCTCCACCACCGCGGTGTCGATTGGCGGCGCCTCCAGCACCGTGCCTCCGGCTTCGGGACGGGTGTCGAGGGCGACGTCGCCGTCACGGCGCTCGAGCTCGAGGTCGCGACCGCGGCCGCGGAGGGCGACGAAGGCGCCTCCGCCGATGACGAGCACGGCAACGGCGATGATGACGATCAGCAGGATTGGTTCCATCGGCTCCGATCCTACTGCCGGGTCCTACCCGCTCCCTGACCGGGGCCGCCCGCGAGACAGGCCCGCCGCACGCTAACCGGCGAAGTTCCTGACGTGGATGCCCCTCGCCGTGAGGAGGGCAGACGAGGTGTCGAACACGATCGTCCGCCCCGGTTCGGCAAGGTCGATGTCGGCGGCGATGTCGAGGACGACCGATCCGGTGGTGTGGGTGATCAGGGGGTGCTCCCGGGGTGAGCCGATCTCACCCTGGGCCACCAGTTGCTCGTGCAGTTTCTCGCCGTCACGGAGACCGGTGAAGGTGATGTCGATCCGCTTGCCGCTCTGCTCGATGAGGCGGCGGGCAACGTCGACAATGCGAACCGGCTCTCCCATATCGAGGATCATGATCTCGCCGCCTCGACCGATCGCTCCCGCCTGGAGGACCAGCCGCACCGCTTCGGGAATCGTCATGAAGAAGCGGGTGACGTCGGGATGGGTGACGGTGATCGGGCCGCCACGGGCGATCTGCTGGCGGAATGTCGGCAAGACCGACCCCCGGCTACCGAGCACGTTCCCGAAGCGCACGGACAGGTAGCGGAGCTCGTTGTCGGCCGCGGCGATGGTCGTCAAACGTTCCGCGAGGAGCTTGGTTGCGCCGAGCACGCTCGTGGGATCGGCCGCCTTGTCGGTAGAGATGTTGACGAACTCCTTGACCCCGTGCCGGACGGCGGCGTCGAGCACGTTGGCGCTACCGTGCACGTTGGTCTTGACCCCTTCGCTCGGATGGCGCTCGAGCAAGGTCAGGTGTTTGAGAGCGGCTGCGTGGAACACCACGTCGAAGCGGTGCTGAGCGAACACCTCGTCGATCCGCTCGAGGTCGCGGATGTCGGCGATGAGCAGGTTCGGCGTGTCGAGCAGCGCCTTGCCCTCGATCGAGAGCTGCAAGGCGTGGAGCGCGCTCTCGTCGCGGTCGAGCATGAAGAGCTCGGAGGGGGCCAGCTGCGTCAGCTGCCGGCACAGCTCCGAGCCGATCGAGCCGCCGGCCCCCGTGACCAGCACCCGTCGCCCAGTGATGTACTCGGCGATCGTGTCGAGATCGACGTCGACCTCGGCCCGCCCGAGCAGGTCGGCCTCGGTCAGCTCACGGATGTCACCGACGTCGAGCATCCCGAGCAGCTCGGTGGTCGAGGGGAGCACCCGGATCTCGAGTCCGGCGTCGCGGCCGAGCCCATCGAGCTCTGCGATAAGGGTGGAGTCGGCGCTGGGGATGGCGATCAGCAGCACGTCGGCCTCGAGCCTGACGGCGACGCTGGCGATGTCTCCCCGGGACCCCAAGGCGGGGACGCCGAGGATCGACCGGCGGTCGCGGTTGTCATCGAGGATCGCCACCGGCTGGTACTCGGAGTTCGGGTCGCTCAGCATTGCCCGGATGATCTGCTCGCCGCCGTCGCCGGCGCCGAAGACGATCACTCGTTTGCAGTCTGGGTGTGCGTTCGGGCGGCGGAGGCGCTCGTACACGACGCGCCATCCGACCCGGGCGCCGAGCATCACCATGAGAGCGAGTGGGAGCCCGAGGGCGGCGGCGAGCGTCGGGACGGGTCGGCCCAGCACGAAGTAGTTCATGATCAAGACGATCGGCGAGACGATCATCCACATGGTGAGCACGTTCTGAGCGTCGTCGATCGATCCCCGTCGGGCCTTCGCTGGATGGAAGGCCGGGAGCCGGGACAGGATCAGGGTCGCGACGGTGGCGACGACGACGAGTGAGATCAGGTTGCGCCAGTGGACCTCGCTCTGCGCGATCGACAGCCGTGTGGCGGTCGCCGCTGCGAGCGCGACCAGCCACGCCGTCGTATCAACGATCGACAACACAAAGTAACGACCCCTATCGGAGGCGTTGATCATCGCCAGAATCTGCCTCAATGTTCCCTCCACCCGGACGCTCGTTCGAGCCATCCCTGCCCCGGGCACTCTCAGTGTCAAAGGGTAGACGCCCCGTCTCGAACACCGGGAGGGGGGATCTACCCAATCAGCACCATAATTGTCGACGCAGTGCGTCAACGCAGGTCAGAGGCCTGAGTCGATCAACCCATTGGGCTAGACGGTCGACCCCACGGACGGTGTTCGTACGGCCGGTCGGACGGCCACACGAGACCGCCAGAGCTACTCCTCGCGGGCTCCGAGGGTCGCCTCGATCGTGAGCGGCTGGCCGTTGCGCACGACCTCGAGCGCCACGACATCGCCGGGCCTCTGGGCGACGACGAGCCCTGCGAGCTCTTCGAACGCCGTGACCGGGGCTCCGTCGATCGAGAGGATCAGGTCCCCGACCTGGAGGCCGGCGTCATCGGCCGCGCTGCCAGCGGTGACGCTGGTGACCTCGACCCCGGCCGACCCGTCGACGGCCTGATCCCCGGCGACACCGAGGAAGCCGGCCTCGATCGGGACGCCAGCGACGATCCGGTCGGCGACGCTGACCGCGGTGTCGATCGGTATGGCGAAGCCGATACCGGCGTTGGTGTTCGAGTTGCCATCGGTCTGGATCGCAGTATTGATCCCGATGACGCGTCCGTCGCGGTCGGCGAGGGCGCCTCCGGAGTTGCCGGGGTTGATCGGGGCGTCGGTCTGGATCATCGCTGTGTAGACCGATCCTGTCGGGACCGGCCGGTCGACGGCGGACACGATGCCCTCGGTGACGGTCTGTTGCAGTCGGAACGGCGAGCCGATGGCGATCGCGACCTGACCGACCTGGGGCCGCTCATCGGTGGCGAGCGGGGCGATCGGAAGGTCGTTGCCTTCGCCGACCGAGACGACGGCGATGTCGACGTTCGGCTCGCTCCCCAGCACCGAGCCTCTGAGGCGGCGGCCGTCGCTGAGCTGCACGACGAGGTCGGTCGTGCCCTCGATGACGTGGTGGTTGGTGAGGATCAATCCGTCGTCGTAGACGACGCCGGAGCCGATGCCGAGGGGGGTCTCGATCTGGACGACCGAGGGGCCGAGGGCCTTGGCGACGAAGGCGGCGTCCCCAGCCTCGGAGTCGGGAGGCCGGGGGGAGGTGGTGGCCGGTGCCTGAGTGTCTGGGGCCGTTGTCGGGGCCTCGGCGGTAACCGGCGTGGTGGCGCCGGCGTCGGTCGCGGTTGCGGCCTCGTCCGAACCGCTCAGCTGACCGAAGGCGAACCCGCCACCGGTGAGCACACCGCCGGCCACGAAGGCTACGAGGGCTCGCCAGCCCCAACCGGGGGCCGGCTTCACGACCGGTGCCGACGTCTCGTCGGGCGCCGTCGGGTCGGTTGCCGCCGCCGGGGCGGCAGGCACGGCGAGGGACGCGGCCGGGTCCGGGCGGAAGCGGGGAGGCGGGCTCGAAGGAGCGGGCCCGAACGCGGGCGATGGCACCGAAGGCGGCACCGATGGCGGCGCCGGGATCGGCGGAACCGCGAGCGGCGGAACCGATGGCGGCGCCGCGGTCGAAGGCGGCGCCGGGATCGGCGGAACCGCGAGCGGCGGAACCGATGGCGGCGCCGGGATCGAAGGCGGCGCCGCGGTCGACACGTTGCCGCCGCTGAGGACCGGTGGCACCAACGGCGAGCCGGCACCCCCGCTGGTCGGTAGCGGCTGCGTCGTCGACGACGGCGTGGCAACCGTCGACGGATCGAGCGGTGTGGTCGCCCGGAACCGGCCGGGATCGACCGCATCGACAGGAGACGTCGGCAGGTTCGCGTCGTCGACCGCCGACGCCCATAGGGCGGACGCAGGCGATGTCGTGCCGGCCGGAATCGTCGCGGTCGAGGTGTCGGCGACCGGGCCGGCCGGCTCGGTCTCGTCGAGGAACGGCTGGTCGAGGGCAGGGCCTCGACGTTGCTCCGGAGGCTCGCTGGGAAGGTCCTCGGACTCCCAGGACTCGGTTGCCATGTCTGCCTCCAGTTCTTCCTCTCACCTCAGGCTAGCGACCGTCACGAAAGCCGGAGTAAAGCCCTCGGGTCACCGGCCGTGTCAGCTGGTGACGGACACCGGCATCGGGAGCCGGATCGTGAAGGTCGACCCCTCGCCGGCAGCCGAGCGGACGTGGACGTTGCCACCATGGCGCTGGGCGACCTGCCGCACGATGCTCAGGCCGAGCCCGAGTCCCTTGCCGGCGCCCGATCCCCGCCAGAACCGCTCGAAGACCGCCTCCTGATCGGCCGGGTCGATCCCGGGACCCTCATCGCCGACCGACACCGTTGCGCAGTCCTCGTCGATGCCCGAGCGGAGGGTGACCGTCGAACCTTCGGGGGCCAGGCGGATGGCGTTGACGACCAGGTTGGTGAGGGCCCGCCGAAGTGCCGCCTCGTCGCCCTTGACCACCGGCCGATGAGCAACCGGGTCGGTGTCGGCATCGGCAACGACGTCGATGGTGATCTTTCGGCCGGAAGCGCTGGCGGCGAGCTCGATGGCGACCTCGTCGGTCAGCGCGGCGAGGTCGACCGTCGTGGACGTCGAGCGGGGAACACCGACCCGGGCCTCGGTGACCAGGTCATCGATGATGTGGCTCAGGCGCTCGGTGGAGGTGTGGGCGATTCGGGCTGCGTCCCGCAGCTCTTCGGTGGTGGCGCCAGGATCGTCGATCACCAGCTCCAGGTTCGCTCGGGTCACGGCCAGTGGATTGCGGAGCTCGTGCGAGGTGTCCTGCACGAAGCGCCGCTGATCCTCGAACGATGCCTGCAGCCGATCAAGCATCTCGTCGAACGTGTCGGCCAGGTCCTTGAGCTCGTCGTCGGGGCCGCGTAGACCGATCCGCCGCGAGAGCTCGGTACCGGAGATGTCGCGGGCGACGGCCGCCATCCTCCCCATCGGCCGGAGCGCCCATCCGGCGAGCAGCCAGCCGGTGCCGAAGGCGACAACGAAGAGCACCCCGAGGCCGATCAGCGACGCCTGGCGGAGCTCGGCGAGCGACTCGCGATGAGCCTCGCGTTCGAAGCGCTCGAGGAACGCGTTGTTCAGGTCGGACTGGGTGAAGACCTGGAGCTGGGTGTCGAACTGCTCGCCGGTCTCTGCATTCTCGAGAATGAGGCGGCGACGGTTCAACATGATGGGTTCGTCGAGCCGGTTCATCTGCCACAGCATCAGAGCGGTGATCAGAACCGCCCCGGTCGCGAATACTGCAAGGGCATAGGCCAGCGACAGCCGGAACCGCACCGACTGGGCCCAGCGAGGCACGGTTTCAGCCTCCCCGATCCCCGCTGTAACCGCGGTCGGCGGCGTCGTGGGTCCCAACGAGATCCGGGTCGTCGATCAGGCGGTAGCCGGATCCGATGACGGTCTCGATCAACTGTGATCCGGTGACTGCCGCCAGCTTCCGACGCAGCGTCCCCACCGTAACCCGGGCGGTATTGGTGAACGGGTCGACCATCTCGTCCCAGACGTGCTCGAGGAGGCGCTCCTGGGAGAGCACTTCTCCTGGGTGGCTCATGAAGTATCGCAACAGCGCGAACTCCTTCGTCGTCAGCTCGATGACGTCGTCGCCCCACGACACCAGCTGGCGAGCGGTGTCGAGCTGGAGCGACCCGACGGTCAACACGGCGTCGGCGCCGGAGGTCTCCCTCCTCAGCAACGTACGAACCCTGGCCGAAAGCTCTCGTAAAGCGAAGGGCTTGACGAGGTAGTCGTCGGCGCCGTCGTCGAGGCCGGCGACTCGATCGTCGATGTCGTCGCGGGCGGTGAGCATCAGGATCCTCGTCGCCGGATCGAAGCGGTCATCGGTCCGGACCAGCCGGCAGATCTCGCGACCGTCGATGTCGGGCAGGTTCAGGTCGAGCGTGACGAGGTCGTAGCTGTTCACTGCGAGCCGATCGAGAGCCGATTGGCCGTCGTCGGCCACGTCGACGGCATAGCCCTCGCGGCGCAGGGAGGCCGATAGGGCGGCGGACAGGTCGGGCTCGTCCTCTACGACCAGGATGCGCATGGTCACGACGGTAGTGCTGCGACCGAATCGACACCTGGTCTGGGCTATCGATCTACCCCCCTACGGCCGCACCCCGGCGGCTGGGGTTGGCGAGGAGCGCCGCAACATGGCCGGGGGCCGAGAAGAACGGGCTGTGACCGGTGCCGAGCACGGCAAGGTGGGTTGCGGCCCGACCGGTGGCGATCTGGCTGCGGGCCACTCGATCGGCCATCCGCCGGGCTCGGCTGGGTCGGATGACGCGGTCTCGTCGACACAGGACGTACGTGGCTTCCTTGGTGACCCAGGCGGGGTTCGTCGATCGGGCCCGGTAGATAGCGGCGGTCGATGGCCGCAGCAGCGCAGCCTTGTCTGCGGCCTGGGCCCGGCCGAGGTCGCTGTACAGCAGCCGTTGCGCCTGTGCCCTGCCGATCCGCATCCGGCCGTCGCCAGGAGCGAGCAGCAGCGGCGGGCAGCGGGAGATCCGGGCGGCGAGATCGAGCACCGACTCCCCCGGTCGCGGACAGTACGCAGCAAGGTAGACGAGCCGGCTCACCTGCGGATGGTTACCGACCTCGCTGATGACCATGCCGCCGTACCCGTGGCCGCACAGGGTGACGTTGCCGTCGATCCGCTCGATCCGGTCGACGACGGCGGCCACGTCGGCGGCGAAGCCAGGCAGATCATCGCCGGGATCGGTCGACGGGAGGGTGAGCGTCGCCCACGGGACGCGCCGGAGATCGAGCTGGGCGGTCACGTCGCCCCAACATCGCTCGTCGTGCCACGCGCCGTGCACCAACACCATCGTCGGCGTACTCGGCTGCATCAGAGTAGGTTCGCGCAGCAGCGAGCACTGGGCGCGGAGCCCCTGAGGAGGGGTCCAATCAGGCAAAACGTTACCGAAGCAGGGGCACGGAACGGTTTGGTTCGACGGGAGCGGGCGCGAGCCTCCTGCCGGTCGGCTCGTCGAGGGGGCCATTTTCGCCCGACTTTCCCTCGATGCCGGTTCACTGGGGTGACGGCCGGTCACAATGGAATAGCCGACCGACGCCACCGCCGATCACTCTGGCCGCTCCGCCCACCCGGCCAGTGCGCCGATGGAGGACCATGACCACCAACTCCGAAGCCGCCGCAGATCTCGAACAGGTGCTCTTCGAGATCAAGCGCGTCATCGTCGGTCAGGACCACATGGTCGAGCGGTTGCTGGTCGCACTGCTGGCTCGTGGTCACGTTCTGCTCGAAGGCCTGCCGGGTCTGGCCAAGACCCTCGCGGTGTCGACGATGGCCCAAGCGATCGGCGGCTCCTTCGTGCGCTTGCAGTTCACCCCGGATCTCCTCCCCTCCGACCTGGTCGGCACCCGGATCTGGCGGGCAAGCGACGAGCGGTTCGACATCGAGTGGGGGCCGGTGTTCGCCAACCTGGTCCTCACCGACGAGATCAACCGGGCCCCGGCCAAGGTGCAATCCGCCCTCCTGGAGGTGATGGCCGAGCGCCAGGTCTCGATCGGCGGTACGACCCGACCGCTCCCGGTGCCGTTCCTTGTGCTGGCCACCCAGAACCCCATCGAGTCCGAAGGCGTCTACACGCTGCCCGAGGCCCAGCGCGACCGGTTCCTGATGAAGGTCGTCGTCGGCTATCCATCGCCAGAGGAGGAGCTCGAGATCATCCGACGGATGGGGGTCCGGCCTCCCCAGGCCGATGGGGTGATGACCCTCGATCGGCTGCAGGCGCTCCAGGCGGTCGCCGACGAGGTATACGTCGACACCGCCGTCGCCCAGTACGCAGTCGACCTGGTGATGGCCACCCGTGAGCCCTCGCTCCGGGGTATGCCGGAGCTGGAGCCGCTGATCGAGTTCGGCGTGAGCCCCCGGGCCACGCTCGGGCTGATCTCGGCGTCTCGGGCGCTGGCGTTGTTGCGGGGCCGCACCTACGTCATCCCACAGGACACGTTCGACGTGACCCGCGACGTCTTCCGGCACCGGCTCATGCTGAGCTACGAGGCCCTGGCCAAAGGTCTCGGCCCCGACGACGTCCTGAACCGTGTCCTGGCCATGGTGCCCGCCACCGCCATCTCCCCGATCGAGGTGGAGCACCGGGCGCGCCAGAACGGCTCGCCGGCGACCGACGTCGGCCCCCAGCAGTCCAGGCCCAAACTGCCAGCGGCCGGGATCGAACCGGCGACGGCGGATCTGCCGGCGTCGCACCAGCCGGTGACCCCATCGGCGGCCGACGCTCGGAACCGCCCACCGGAGGGACCGGGATTCGCTCCCCCGGACGCCGTCGGCGAATCGGACGGTCCCGCCAGCCCCGGCGCACAGCCCAGTCGCTCGCCGGGCACGAGCCCGGCCGAGCCCCGACGGTGACGGGAGGCGGGGTGGCCGACATCGACGACCCGCTGCGGGTGATGTCGAACGACACCCGGGACGTCCTTCGGCGACTGGAGCTGGAGGTGACCCGGCGGCTGGACGGGCTCCTCCACGGCGATCACAGGGGACTGGTACCCGGCCACGGGTCGGAGCTGGGCGAGACCCGGCGCTACGCTCCGGGCGACGACGTCCGCCGCATCGACTGGAACGTGACCGCCCGCCTCTCCGAGGCTCACATCCGGCAGACGATCGCCGAGCGAGAGCTGCAGACCTGGCTGTGCGTCGACCGCTCACCCCGGCTGGCGTTCGGCACCGCGCTGACCGAGAAGCGAGAGCTTGTCCTGGCCGCCGCGGCCGCGGTCGGCTTCCTGACCAACCGCGACGGCAACCGAATCGGTGCCGTGTTCGCCGGGCCCGGACGACCGCATGGCCGAACGACCGACGGCCGAGACGAGCCCGCAGCTCCTGTCATCCCCCCGCGGGGCACCCGTCGGCACCTCCTTCGCATCCTGCACGACATCAGCGAGCACCCCCGAGCCGACGGCGGAGGCGTCACCGATCTGCTGGCGGCGTTGATGCGACTCAGCGGCGTCGCCAAGCGGCGAGGGCTGGTGGTCGTGATATCCGATTTCCTGGTCGAGTCGGGTTGGGAGCCGGCGATGCGGGTCCTCGGCCAACGTCACGACGTCCTGGCCATACAGGTGACCGACCCCCGGGAGTTCGAGCTGCCGAACGTCGGGGTCGTGGTCTTGCGCGACCCCGCAACCGGCAGGGACCGGGAGGTCGCGACCCAGAAACGGAAGGTCCGGGACGCGTTCGCCGAGGCTGCGGCCGCCCGCCAGGGTCAGATCGTCGACGAGCTCCGCCTCGCCCGGGTCGATCACCTCGTGCTCTCGACCGATCGGCCGTGGCTTGACGACCTCGTCCGCTTCGTCGTGGCGAGGAAGCATCGTCTCGAGCGCCTCTCGGCACGGCCGTGACCTTCCTGTCGGCCTGGCGGCTCTGGTTCCTCCTGTTGGTTGTGGTGCTGACGGTCGCCTACGTCTTGCTGCAACGTCAGCGCAACGCCTACGCCCTGCGATTCAGCGCCGGTGAGCTCTTCGACTCGGTGGCCCCCAACCGCCCGGGGTTTCGCCGATACGTCCCAGCGGCGGCGTTCTTGGTGTCGTTGTCGGTGCTGATCGCCGGGTTCGCCCAACCGGCCAGAAGCGTGCGGGTCCCCCGAGAGCGGGCGACGGTGATCGTCGCCATCGACGTGTCGTTGTCGATGCAGGCCCCCGACGTCGAGCCCAATCGGCTGGAGGCGGCGCAGGCTGCGGCCGACCGCTTCATCGACGAGCTTCCGCCCACGCTGAACGTGGGCGTCGTCTCGTTCGCCGGGACCGCGGCCGTGCTCGTGGCGCCGACCCAAGACCGCCTGGCCGCCCAGACCGCGATCGACAATCTCAGCCTTGCCGAGTCGACGGCGATCGGTGAGGCGATCTTCACCTCGCTCGAGGCGCTCAAGAACGCCCCGCCCGACGAGACCGGCGAGCCCCCACCCGCTCGGATCGTGCTGCTGTCCGACGGCGAGACCACGGTCGGCCGGCCAGATACCCAGGCGGTCGAAGCCGCCCGGATCGCCGAGGTACCGGTCTCGACGATCGCCTTCGGTACCCCGGAGGGCGTCATCATCTACGACGACCCCCGAACGTTGACCGTCGAGTCGGAACCGATTCCGGTGCCGGTCGGTGAGCAGAACCTGCGCGACATCGCCGACGAGACAGGTGGTGCGTTCTTCACCGCCTCGACGCTGGAGGAGCTCGAAGCGGTCTACACCGACATCGGCTCGGCGGTCGGGTACGAGGAGGTCAATCGCGAGATCACCGACTGGTTCGTCGGGGCCGGCGTCGGCCTCCTCACGCTGGCCGCCGCCTTCAGCCTGCTCTGGTTCCAGCGCATACCGTGAGTCGGCTCTGACCGGCAGTGCCGGCGAGTCTCGACTAGTTCCGAGCGGCGGCGTCGGCGAAGAGCGGCGCCGATTGCCGTTCCAGGTCGATGACCGGATCGCCGGTGCGGCGGCCTTCCACCTTCTCGCTCACCACCTTCGACGAGCCGCCCGGCTTCATCGTGACGCCGTAGAGCACATCGGCCGCCTCCATCGTCCGCTTCTGGTGACTGACGATGATCAGCTGGGCCTCCTTGCGGAACTCCTCGACGAGCGACAGGAACCGGCTCAGGTTGACGTCGTCGAGCGCAGCCTCGACCTCGTCCATCACGTAGAACGGCGACGGCCGGCTCCGGAACACCGCGAACAGGAACGCGAGGGCGACGAGGGAGCGCTCACCACCCGACAGCAGCGAGAGCTTCTTCACGTTCTTCCCCGACGGCTTGGCCTCGATCTCGATGCCGCAGTTGAGGAGATCGTCGGGGTTGGTGAGCCGGATCCCACCCTTGCCTCCGGGGAAGAGCGTTGCGAACAGCTCGACGAAGTTGGTGGCAACGTCGGCGTAGGCGGCCGAGAACACCCCGACGATCTCCTCATCGATCGAGCGGATCAGGGTGTTGAGATCGCGCCGGGCGGTCCTGACGTCGTTGAGCTGGGCGTCGAGGAACTCGTGGCGCTCCTTGAGAGCCTGGAACTCCTCCAGCGCCAGCGGGTTGATCGGCCCGAGCAACTTGAGCTCCCGTTCGAGATCCCGGACCCGAGCTTCGGGCGAGGGCGGGGTTCCGCCTTCGGTTGCCTCGATCTCGGGCAGGTCGGTGGCCATGGCCACGTCGGGGTCGGTGTCGAGCTCGCGGCGCAGCGCCTCGGTTAGCGCTTCGAGCTTGACCCGGTTCTCGGTCTCGTCGAGCTCGATCCGGCTGCGGCGCTCCCGTACCTCGACCAGCTCCCGCTCGGCCCGCTGCCGCTCACCGCGGCGGGCGGTCAGCTCGGTCGACACCCGGCGGGCCGCTTCCGACTGCACGTGCTGCTCGGCGTCGAGCAGCTCGATCCAGCCGTCGACCACGGTCGACTTCTCGTCGAGGCGGCCGGTCAGGTCGTCGACCTCGGCGATCGATGCCTCGATCGCCTCCCGTCGGATCCGGGCCTTGTCGCGCTCGACGACGAGCCGTTCCAACCGGTTCTCCGTTTCGGTCTGGCGACCGACGAGGATCTCCCGACGTTGCTCGATCGCGGCCGCCCTCACCTCGAGCTCCTTGCGGGCCTCGGCCACCGATCGTGACCGCTCCTCCAACGACGTCCGCGACAGGGTGAGCGCCTCGACCCGGTTGAGGTACTCGGCTTCCTCGTTCTCGACCGCCGGCAGCTCCTGGTGCAACCGGTCGGCCACCGCCCGGTCGGCGCCCTGCTGCTGCACGGCCTCCCTGCGCTGCTCGTCGAGCCGGTGCCGGTCGGCGTCGAGCTGGTCCAGGACCCCCGACGCTCGATCTCGGCTCAGGGTGACCTTGTCGAGGTCGGCCGTGACCCGCCGTAGCTCGTCCTCGCAGTCCCGGACCATTTCGGCGGCGAGCTTGGCGTCGGCCTCGGACTCGGCGAGCTCGGTGGCGACGATCTCCGCGTTGGCGGCAGCGGCGGCGGCGTTGGTATCCGCCTCGGCCAGCGCCGCACCGGTGGCACCGGTCCCGCTGACGCCGATACGCCAGCCGCCGGGGCCGAACCGGTCACCGTCCCTGGTGACGACGACGCGGTCAGGGTGGCGGATCGCCACGTCCATCGCCTGCCGCCAACCTCCGTCGACCACGACCGCCGAGCCGAACAAGAGGTCGAGCAGCGGATCGAGATCATCACGCCGGGCCCGCACCCGGCTCCGCAGGGACGGGCCTGCCATCGTGGGCGGTCCCGGATCGGCAAGTCCGGGACGGCCGAGGGCGAGCACGGCACCGGCGAGGTCACGTTCTTCGAGGGCGACCAGGGCGGCCGAGGCGTTGGCCGGGCTGTCGACGACGATCGACTGGAGGGCTTCACCGGCCGCGGCCTCGACGGCCGGCTCCCAGCCGTCGTCGATGGCGACGAGGTCGAGGAGAGCCCCCAGCACCCCGTCGGCGTCTTCGAGCGCATCGGCCCCGGCCCGGGATCGGGCGTCGTCGAGGGCCTGGGCGAGCGCATCGCGACGGGCCTGCCAGCGGCTCACCTCGTCGTCGGCCTGCCGCCGAGCCTCCAACCGCTCGGCCAGAGCGCGGTCGCACCGCTCGTGCCGCTCGTTCGCTGCGGCCAAGGCCTGTTGACGCTCCGGCCGCTGGCGCTCGAGCCTGGCTATCGCGGCCGACGCCGAATTGCGGTCGTTGGTCGTGGCCGCCCGCCGAGCGTCGAGCGACTCCAGCTCCCGCTCGAGGCGGCCGATCTCGGCTCCGCTTCGGGTCGCAGCCCTGGCCAGAGCTTCGAGCTGGGCCCGCATCTCGGGAGCCCGGGTCGGCTTGGGGGCCAGCTCGTCGTCCCACTCCGTGTCGAAGGTGAGCTGCTCGTTGCTGAGGCGGGTCTCGGTCTCCTCCAGCCGAGCGAACTGCGGGGCGAGGGCCCGAGCGTCGGCGTCGACCACCCGGAGCTCGCCGGCGAGCCGGGCGGCCTCGGCTTCGAGGTTGGCCACCAGCCCGTCGTCGACGGCGGCCTGGAGCTCGCCTTCGAGGCGACGGCGACGCTCCGCCACCACGTTGTGCTGACCCCGGATCCGTTCCCGAAGGCTCCGGGCCCGGCTGGCGACATCGGCCACGTCGGATGTACCGAGAGCGGCCAGCTCGGCCTCGCCCTCCAACACGGTGGCATCGAGGGTGGCGAGGGTCGACGTGATGCGGTCTTCCTGCTCGTTGCAGTGGCGTCGCTGGCGTCCGGCCGTTTCGAGCTGGCCGGTGAGCGAGGCCAGCTCCCGACCGGCCAAGTGGATCTTGAGCGCGGTCAGCTCCGAGACGAGGGCACCGTGGCGGCGGGCGGCGTCGGCCTGCTTCTCCAGCGGGCGGACCTGGCGCCGGACCTCCCGGAGGAGGTCCTGGAGCCGGTGGAGGTTCTCCTCGGTGGCGGCGAGGCGGCGCTCGGCCCGCTCCTTGCGCTTGCGGTACTTGAGGACCCCGGCCGCCTCCTCGATGATCCCCCGCCGATCCTCGGGCTTGGCGTTGAGCACGTCGTCGATGCGGCCCTGAGAGACGATGATGTGCTGCTGGCGACCAACGCCCGAGTCGGAGAGCAACTCCTGGATATCGAGCAGGCGACACGAGACCCCGTTGATGGCGTAGTCGGAGTCGCCGCTACGGAAGAGGGTCCGGGTGAGCGTGACCTCGTTGAACTCGATCGGGAGCTCGCCGTCGGCGTTGTCGATGGTGAGCGACACCTCGGCCCGGCCCAGGGCCTTCTTGGCGGCGGTCCCGGCGAAGATCACGTCGTCCATCTTCTGGGAGCGGACCGACGTTGGTGCCTGGGCCCCCAGCACCCAGGCCATGGCGTCGACCACGTTCGACTTCCCACTGCCGTTGGGGCCGACGACGACGGTGATCCCGGGCTCGAGGTCGAGGTTCGCCGACTCGGCGAACGACTTGAAGCCCTTGATCGTCAACGCTTTCAGGAACACGGCACGAGACTACCGGCCGGGCCGGGCGGTGCCGGGGCATTCCGCTCCGGCACGATGCGTGGCCAACGGTGGCAACTGCACGGAATCCCGCTGCTGACAAGGGGTGCGGCGGGACGGTGGCCCGCGGGAACCCGCAGGGTTCCTGGGAGTTCGGCCTCCGGCCGAACACCCCAGGACATGACACGCAATCACGAGACCCGCTTCTGGGAACTAGGGTCGCTGCCATGACTGCAGAGGAAACCGTCAATGCGTTCATCGCCGCCGTCGAAGCCAAGGACCTCGACGCGGCGATGGCTCATGTCGCCGACGATTGCTACTACGAGAACGTGCCGATCGGGGGAATGACCGGGCCCGAGGAGATGAAGAAGTTCCTCGCCCCGATGTTCGGCGGCGACGGCCCGGTCGAGTTCGAGGTGCTGCGCCAGGTGGCCAACGACACGACGGTGATGAACGATCGCATCGACCGGTTCGTCATGCGCGGTCGCCAGATCGAGCTACCGGTCGCCGGGGTGTTCGAGGTGGAGGACGACAAGATCACCCTCTGGCGGGACTTCTTCGACGAGGCGACCTTCACCCGGGCCGTGAGAGGCGAGTGACCGGCCTCGATCGTCTGGCGTCGCGAGCGGGCCCGGTCGTATCGTTTCGATAGCTGTTCGTCCGCGGTCGCCACGCAGCCGCTGATCCAGGGGGACCTCATGACCAGTGTGCTCGACGACATCCGGGTGCTCGACTTCGGCCGCTACATCGCCGGACCGTGCCTGGCGACCCATCTCGCCGATCTCGGAGCCGACGTCATCCGCATCGAGAAAGTGGACGGATCCGAGGACCGGTATGTGACCCCGGTGGCCGACGATGGGTCGGGCGCGTTGTTCCTCCAGGTGGGCCGGAACAAGCGAGGTCTGACCCTCAACCCGACCAAGCCGGACGGCGCCGAGGTGCTCCGGCGGCTGGTCGCCAGCGCCGATGTGGTGGTGGCGAACATGCCACCGGCCGGCCTGGCGGCGATGGGGGTCGACTACGAGTCGCTGCGGGCCATCAAGCCCGACATCATCCTGGCTACGAACAATGTGTTCGGCTCCGGTGGTCCGTGGAGCGAGCGGGTCGGATTCGACGGCCTCGCTCAAGCGATGTCGGGGGCTGCGGCCATGTCGGGCCCGCCGGGGATGCCGAGCCGGTCGGCGGCACCGTTCGTCGACTTCTGCTCGGCCACGCTCGGCGCCGTCGCGGTGCTGGCAGCGCTGCGGCACCGCGACCTCACCGGTGAGGGCCAGCAGGTCGAGACCGCGCTCCTGAAGACGGCGCTGATGATGATGAACGGCGCGATGGTCGAGCAGGCCCTGCTCGGCGTCGACCGGACCTCGACCCACAACCGCGGTCAGAACGCTGCGCCCAGCGACTACTTCCGCTGCTCCGACGGCTACATCGCAGCGACGGTCCTGGGAGCGCCGCTGTGGGAGCGGTGGTGCAACCTGGTCGACCGTCCCGACCTCCTCCACGACGATCGGTTCAAGGACGACATCAGCCGAGGTGATCACCGCGACGAGCTGTGCTCGGTCATGGACGAGTGGTGCGCCGGTCGGACGGTGGCCGAGGCGCTCGATGCGCTGGCGGAGCTGAAGGTCCCAGCGGCGCCGGTGTACACGCCCCAGCAAGCGCTCGAAGACGAGCACATCGCCGCGATCGGCCTGCTGCAGCCGACCGATTATCCCGGCGGGCTGTCACAGCCGGCACCGATCGCCGAGTTCCCGGTTGCGATGTCGGCGGTCGACACGTCTATCCGCCATCCCGCACCAACGCTCGGCCAGCACACCGCCGACATCCTCGCCGAGCTGGGCTACGCAGAGGCCGAGATCGACGACCTCCGCTCGAAGCGA
>JAOTYQ010000413.1 GCA_029861725.1 Acidimicrobiia bacterium
CTCCGTGCTGCGGTGATCATAGGCTCGCCCGGGCGAGGGCCGCCGGCGGTGCCTACCTCCCTGGCTACACCCACCTGCAGCGGGCCCAACCCGTGCTTCTCGCTCATCACCTGGCAGCGCACGCCTGGAGCCTCGGTCGCGACGTCGACCGGCTGCTCGACGCCCGTGATCGAACCGATGTCTCGCCTCTCGGTGCGGGGGCCCTCGCCGGCACGTCGCTCCCGCTGCGGCCCGACCACACCGCCGCCGACCTCGGGTTCGCTCGCGTCTTCGACAACTCGCTCGACGTCACCAGCGACCGCGACTTCGTTGCCGAGTCGCTGTTCGCCATCGCCATGGTCGGTATCCACCTGAGCCGGATCGGGGAGGAGATCGTGCTGTGGTCGTCGGAGGAGTTCGGCTTCCTCACCCTCGATGACACCTACGCCACCGGCAGCTCGATGATGCCGCAGAAGAAGAATCCCGACATCGCCGAGCTCGCCCGGGGCAAATCGGGACGCTTGATCGGCAACCTCACCGGGCTGCTGGCCACGCTCAAGGGGATCCCACTCGCCTACAACCGAGACCTCCAGGAGGACAAGGAGCCGCTCTTCGACTCCGTCGATCAGATACGCCTGGCCCTCATCGCTCTGACCGGCTTGCTGGAGACCGCGACCTTCCACCACGCGACGATGGCAGCCGCCGCTGACTCCGATGGTCCGGTGGCGACCGACCTCGCCGAGCTGCTCGTCGTCGGCGGCACCCCGTTCCGGGAAGCCCATGCGATCGTCGGCGCCCTGGTTCGCCGGGCGCTCGACGAGAGTCGCGACCTCGCCGACCTGGCGGCCGCGCATCCGTTGCTGGGCGAGGACGCTCGAGCCGTCTTCGCCCCGGGGGCGGGAGCGTCACGGCGGACGAGCCCCGGCGGGGGTGGCCCGGGTCCGGTGGCGGCTCAGCTCGACGCGCTGGCCGCCGGGCTCGCTCACGATCGAGCGAGGATCGAGGGCTAGGTGCAGCGGGACGTGACACCCTCGTCACCAGCAGCGCGGCCACGCGAAGCCAGCTCGGCATGGGCCTGAGAGGAGCAGCACCGGTGAGCGAACGCCGCGAGCCGTCGACAGCGCTGCTCACCGGCGGCCATGTCAGCGAGATCGCCCCGAAGCTGCTCGGGCGCGTGCTGCGATCCGGAGGTCGGGCCGGCGTGATCGTCGAGGTCGAGGCCTACGCCGGAGCCGCCGACCCGGCGAGCCACGCCTACCGAGGTCCGACGCCGCGTACCGAGGTGATGTTCGGGCCGCCGGGCCGGCTCTACGTGTACCGGAGCTACGGCGTCCACTGGTGCGCCAACATCGTCTGCCGGCCGGCGGGTGAGGCCTCCGCGGTCCTCCTGCGGGCGATCGAGCCGATCGAGGGCCTCGACGAGATGTGGGCCGACCGCCCCAAGGCCCGGGTGGAGACCGACCTCGGCTCCGGTCCCGGCAAGCTCTGCGCCGCCCTGGGAATCGATGACCGCCACAACGGCGTCGACCTGCTCGATCCTGCCAGCCCGGTCCGTCTCACCGGTCCTGGCCCCGATCGCTCGCTCGACGTGGTGACCGGACCCCGTGTCGGCATCACGAGAGCGACCGACCGGCCCTGGCGATTCGCGCTGGCCGACCATCCCCACGTGAGCCGGCCCTCACCGACGAGGCCCCGCCGGTGAGACATCCGCCGACGAGCTACGAGGTCGCGCCATGACCGGCTTCGATGTGTTGGCGCCGGGCTCGACTGGGCTCATGCCAGCCGATGACGACCTCGACGAAGCTCGACTCCAGATCCGGACCGCCGCCCTCGTCGGGATCGCTCAACAACGGACCCGCGCCGATGTGCTGGCGTTCTGCGACGCCCATCCCGATGCGCTCCACCGGTCGTGCGTGGAGGGCCACCTCACCGGCTCAGCGGTGGTCGTCGACCCGGCAACGTCCCAGACCCTGCTCATCCACCACGCGAAGCTCGACCGTTGGCTCCAACCCGGTGGTCACGCCGACGGCGACGGGAACCTGGCTGCGGTCGCCTGGCGAGAGGCGACCGAGGAGACCGGCCTCGAGGGGCTCCAGGTCGTCGTGCCCGCCATCGACATAGACGTCCACGGCATCCCCGCCCGGCCCGGCGAGCCCGAGCACGCCCATCTGGACCTCCGCCACCTGGTGCTGGTCGGCCCGGATCGAGCCGCAGTCGGCAATCACGAGACACTCGGAGCCCGATGGTTGACGCCCGGCGACCCGGCGGTGTCGGCGGGCTCCGAACTGAGCCGCCTGGTCACCCGGGCCGTCGAGGTCGCCGCCGTTGTGACCGGTGCGGCTCCAGGCCGCCGACGTCGCCCGTAGTCGGGAGTGGCACGCCTGAGCGGAACTAGCCGACGTCGCCGGGTGCGACGCACGATGGCATGGCGTTCGTGTTGGCCAGCCGGGTGATCCGGCGGTCGAGGCGCTCGCTCACCCCCACGTCGGTCACGAGGAACTGGGCGTTCGGGTCGGCCGCGATCGCCTCGGCATACCGGTAGCGGTCGGCCACCAGCACTCGCCAGTCGGCCAGCCAACCGGACGCGATCTCGACGTCGCGGGCGGTCCCACCCACGACGGCATCGAGCTCGTCGAGCATCGTCTCGAGCCGAGCGGTCGACGTCCGGATCTGATCGGCCCGATCGGCCCCGTCCGTCGCCTCGAGCGCGTTCGGCAACTCCTCCAAATCGGCGACGGCCGCGGCGCAGCGAGCCTCGGCGGCCAATGCGAAGGCCGGGTCGTCGAACAGGTCGGGAGCGTCGCGGCGAGCAGCGCCGGAGAACGCGTAGATCCAGATGCCGAACGAGCCAACGATCACGACTGCGGCCAGGACCTTGCCGATCGACCAGGGCCCCCCGCGGCCGGGCCGACCGTCGTCGGGGCTACGATCCGACGCATCCTTCAGCGAGTGCATCGGGTCGGTCTCGTCCGTTGCTCGGGCCACGGTGCCCAGTCTGCCATCGCCACGGCCGACTCGGGCCCTCGACCCCCAGTCTCGAGCGTCGTGCCGGCGGGCAATCGGGCGTCGCGAGCTGGGAAGTCCTTCTACAGTGGGAGGATGTCCACCGACCCAGGCCTGCTGGACGACCTCGTCGCCCGAGGCCTCGTGCATGACACAACCGACCGTGAGGCGCTCGCCGCCCGGCTCCGCGAGGGCCCGATCACCGTGTACTGCGGCTTCGATCCCACCGCCACCAGCCTGCACGTCGGCAACCTCATCGGGCTGTTGATCCTCCGGCGGTTCCAGGAGGCCGGCCACCGGGTCCTGCCGCTGGCGGGGGGAGCCACCGGCATGGTCGGCGACCCGTCCGGACGGTCCGACGAGCGGAACCTGCTCGACGACGATGCGCTTGCGGCCAACCTCGCCGGCATCGTGCCGCTGCTGCGCCAGTTCCTCGAGTTCGACGACACGGCGAACCCGGCCAAGCTGCTCGACAACCGGGCCTGGACCGTGTCGGTGTCACTCCTCGAGTTCCTGCGGGACGTCGGCAAGCACATCACCGTCAACCAGATGGTTGCCAAGGAGTCGGTGCGGGCCCGCATGGCCGGCGACGACGGCATCTCCTACACCGAGTTCAGCTACATGCTCCTCCAAGCCAACGACTACCTCTGGCTGGCCGAAAACGAGGGTTGCGAGCTGCAGATCGGCGGCTCCGACCAGTGGGGCAACATCTCCCTCGGCGTGGATCTGATCCGACGCAAGCTCGGCCGGAAGGTGCACGGTCTCACTTGGCCGTTGCTCCTACAGAGCGACGGATCGAAGTACGGCAAGACGGCGGGAGGCGAGACGATCTGGCTCAGCGCCGACCATCTCTCCCCGTACCGCTTCTACCAGGCGTGGATGCAGGTGCCCGACGACGATGTGCGCAAGCTGCTGGCCCAACTGACGTTCCTCTCCCTCGACGAGATCGACGGCGTGGTCGCCGCCCACGCCGGGGCTCCCCATCGCCGGGACGGTCAGCGTCGCCTCGCGACCGAGCTGACCACGACCGTCCACGGCGCCGAGGCGGCCAGCGCAGCCGAGGCCGCATCGATGGTCATATTCGGTGGCAGCGTCGATGGGCTCGACGAAGCGAGCTTCAAGCTCCTCGCGGCCGAGATCCCCACGTCGTCGCACAGTCGCGACGAGCTCGACACCGAGGGGAACCTCGTTCCCCTCCTCGTCGACGCTGGCGTGGCGTCGACGAAGAGCGAGGCCGGCCGCCTGTTGAAGCAGAACGGGATCGCCATCAACGACGACAAGGTCGCGGCCGACGCCGTGATCGGCCGGGAGATGCTCCGCCACGACCGCTACTGCCTCGTCCGCAAGGGCAAGAAGTCGGTGTTCCTGCTCCGCTTCGGGGCCGACGGCGACCCGTCCACCCAGTGCTGACGAGCGCGAGCTGTGGAAATGAGCAGAAAACCTGGGTAATAGGGTTGCACCGGTCGCGCCCGGCAGTTAGCGTAGTTCTTCGCCCCAACGGCACGGCTGCACTCGAGCAACCGGAGCCGCTCTGAGGCGAAGAGCCCGCTCCCCGTCCGGTAACCGAACGGGACCCGTCCCACTCGTGTGGTCCGGCAGCGGCAGCAGCTCCTTGAAAACGGAAGAGAGGATGTACGCAGCGTGTGCGGAGCATCGTCGATGCCGGCAACTGGGATCTCCCGGTTGCACGATGATGCCCCGTCACAAATTCCTGGCCTTGATCGGCAGCACCGGTCGAGGCCGTCGGGAGTGGGTTGGCACTCACGAACCCGACACCCTGGATCACGCCAACGTTCACGAAGCCGGCCTCAGGGCCTGCTCCGTTTCGTTGGTCGATTCTCTAACGGAGAGTTTGATCCTGGCTCAGGACGAACGCTGGCGGCGTGCCTAATGCATGCAAGTCGAACGAACTCGACCTTCGGGTCATATGAGTGAGTGGCGAACGGGTGAGTAACACGTGAGAAACCTGCCCCGAAGTTCGGAATAACTCAGGGAAACTTGAGCTAATACCGGATGCCCTCTACGAATCGAATGGTTTGTAGAGGAAAGATTCATCGCTTCGGGAGGGTCTCGCGGCCTATCAGCTAGTTGGTGAGGTAACGGCTCACCAAGGCATTGACGGGTAGCTAGTCTGAGAGGACGAATAGCCACACTGGGACTGAGACACGGCCCAGACTCCTACGGGAGGCAGCAGCAGGGAATCTTGCACAATGGACGAAAGTCTGATGCAGCGACGCCGCGTGGGGGATGAAGGCCCTAGGGTCGTAAACCCCTTTCAGTGGGGACGAAAATGACGGTACCCACAGAAGAAGGTCCGGCCAACTACGTGCCAGCAGCCGCGGTAAGACGTAGGGACCGAGCGTTGTCCGGAATTATTGGGCGTAAAGAGCTCGTAGGCGGTTGCGTAAGTCGGATGTGAAAACTCAGGGCTCAACCCTGAGACGCCATCCGATACTGCGCTGACTCGAATCCAGTAGGGGAGTGTGGAATTCCTGGTGTAGCGGTGAAATGCGCAGATATCAGGAGGAACACCTATGGCGAAGGCAGCACTCTGGGCTGGTATTGACGCT
>JAOTYQ010000414.1 GCA_029861725.1 Acidimicrobiia bacterium
TCGTCGGGGAGACGCCGACGGTCGGGCACGGCGATGGAGCGGTCACGCCAGATCGGCGCCAGGCAGCGAACGCACTCGACGAGCTCGTCCGTGGTGGGCGCCTCGACGATGTCGGTCATCCACCGACACTACCGACGGCTCGGCCGACCGTTCGAGTCAGCCGATCCACCGACCGACGTCGCCTACCCGACCAGACGTGGACGAGCGGGAGCCGAGCCCGTCCGAGAGGCGGGGAGAGCGAGTAGGGTTTGGCGCCGATGGCCGGCGAACCCGCCGGTGACCCGACGACCGGTGGACAAGGAGTCCCAGACATGGCACAGACGGCACTTCGCGGCAACGCGGTGAACACCAGCGGCGACCTCCCGGCAGAGGGATCGGCGGCCCCTGCGTTCACGCTGACCAAGGGCGACCTGAGCCCACTGACCTCCGCCGACTTGGCCGGCCAGCAGGTCGTGCTGAACATCTTCCCGTCGATCGACACCCCGACCTGCGCCACGAGCGTCCGCACGTTCAACGAGCGAGCCGCCGGGCTCGACAACACGACCGTGGTGTGCGTGTCGGCCGACCTCCCGTTCGCCCATGGCCGCTTCTGTGGGGCCGAGGGCATCGAGAACGTCACCACCGGCTCCACGTTCAAGAACCCCGAGTTCCTGACCGACTACGGGGTCGGCATGGTCGACGGACCGCTGAAGGGCCTGTGCGCCCGGGCCGTTGTCGTGCTCGACAGCTCGGGCCAGGTCGTCCACACCCAGCTCGTTTCGGAGATCGCCGACGAGCCCGACTACGACGCCGCCCTCGGCGCGCTTGGCTGACCTGCCACCGGCCGCCGCTCAGCGGAGGGGCTGATTGAACTCGAGGAGATTGCCCGACGGGTCACGGCAGAAGACCTGCCGGCACACGCCGGCGATCTCGGACGTCTTCGAGACCTTGCGACCGCCGGCGGCCAACGCCTCTTTCGTCTCCTCCACGCTTCCGACCTCGAACGCGTAATGCTGACCGAGGTTGTCGGGGACGTCGCCCCGGAGCAGGAGGTGGATCTCGCGACCGTCGGGGCACCCCAACCAAACGCCGGGCCCGATGCCGTCGGGGCGCGGCAGGACCGCCAGCCCGACGGTGTCGGTGTAGAAGGCCAAGGTGTCGTCGAGGTCGCTCACGTTGATCGAGACATGGTGGACACCGCGTAGTTCCATGCCCCAGACGCTACGGCACCGGTCGCTGCGCTGTCACGGCCGGATCGCGGCTGCCGCTTGAGGTCTGGGGGACGAACGCACGAGACTGACGGCTCGGGACCACGGGAGGACAGAGCAGCGATGATGGACACCGATCTCAGCGGACGGCGTGCGTTGGTCACCGGCGCCAGCATGGGCATCGGCGCCGCGGTGGTGGAGATGCTCGCCGACCATGGCGCGTCGGTCGCCTTCTGCGCCCGCACACGGGAGGCGGTCGAGGAGCAGGCCGGTTATCGCCCGCCGTCTGGCGACGGCTCGGTGGCCGGGTACGTGGCCGACATGGCCGACGGTGCAGCCGTAGCCGCGTTCCTCGCCTCGGCCGAGGCCGACGGCGGTCCCGTCGACATCCTGGTCAACAACGTCGGGTCCTCACCGTCGAGGAACTTCCTCTACATGAGCGACGAAGACTGGGAGAGCCTCCACCAGCTCAACCTGATGTCGGCCGTCCGCTGCACGCGGCACTGCCTCCCCCACATGCGCTCGCAGAAGTGGGGGCGGGTGATCATGGTCGCGAGCGGGGCGGCGCTCTACCCGGGGGCCGCGTTGATCGACTACGCCGCGACCAAGGCGGCGATGGTGGCCACCGGGAAGGCCTTGGCCGGCAAGTACGGTGGCGACAACGTGCTCGTGAACTCGGTGCTACCCGGACTGATCCACACGGCGATGTGGGACCGGGCGGCTGCCGAGGTGGCCGAGGCCACCGGGACCACAGCCGCCGAGATCATCAGCCGCAACGGCCAGGGCGTCCCCGTCGGGCGGTACGGCACGGCCGAGGAGGTGGCAGCCGTCATCACCTTCTTGTGCAGCCCCGCAGCATCGTATGTGAACGGCTCGACGATCACCGTCGACGGTGGACAGGGCGGCCACATCTGAGCTGGGAGCCCCGAGTAGCCTTGCCGAGATGAACGCCGACCGGTCGCCCGACCGTGGCCAGGATGGGCCGGGGCGTGCGACCGGCTCCCGGCAGACCATGCACCTTGTCTGCGACGACTGCGGCGCCGTCGAAGACGGCGAGGGCCCGATCTCGGAGCTGATCGGTCACCTGGAGGGCTCCTACGGTTTCGAGCCGCGATCGGCCGAGCTCACGGTCTTCGGCCTGTGCCGGCACTGTCGCCCGAGCTGAGGGGCCGCGAGCTGCGCGGGGCAGCGTGGTTCAGCGGTAGACGCGGGCTGCCCGGCTGCCGTTGCGCTGGGTGTTCAGCGTGTAGCGGGGAACGAAGCGAGGGTCGACCCGCTTGAGCTGAAGCCGGCGGAACCCCTCACGCTCGGCTTCGGTGAGTGCGTTCCACTCCTCCTGGGTCATGTCGCCGGCGGAGGGTGGTACCAGCGAGGCCTCCTCATCGGCCAGTACGGCGAGGAGCTTCTCGCCGAGGGATCCGATGCCGTCGGCGGCGCTCGACTTGTCGGGAGGACACGGCACCTCGTCGGAGGCGTACTCAGCCCATTCGTCGAGGTCGATGTGGTCGAGAGGGTCTGGTCGTGGTGCCGAGCCCGGAGGAGCGTGCCATTCGACCTTCCGGTCGGACCTTCGCCAAAGATGGAACCTCATCTCTCACCTCTCAAACGCCCAACGCTCGTATCGTCTCACCTGTAGGACGTTCGCGCTACCCCGGCGACGTCGGGTCGATCTGGGGTACGTGAAGCTGCCCCGTTTGTTGGGACCTATACGACACCGCCGAACGGCTTTGGCGGTAGTTTTTCGATTTTTTTCTGGCGACCTCGAGGCCGGTGGAATTTCCCTGGTCAGACGATCGTGCCAGCAGGCCGACCCGGCGCCGGTGACGCCCTCGTTGCGGCCGGTGTGTCAGGAAGGTGAACGACAGTTGGCGGTCGATCGGTGTTGGTGCAGAACTTCGGCACCGATCGACCTTCGACCGCTCAGCTCGCGACGACACCAGCCAACCCGGAGCAGTCTGACGATGATGCCGAGGAGCATCGAGGCGGCCCACCCAGACGCCAAGGAACACATACGTCTCCTCCAGTCGGTATGCCGGCGAGAGGGCCTGTCGGGACCTCAGTCGGCGTACGTGCTGGCCACGGCATTGCACGAGTCCCGACTGGGGCTGTGGATGGACGACCCCACCGCTGGCTGGTCGTACGAGGATCGGCGCCGGCTCGGCAACACCGCCGAGGGCGACGGCCGTCGCTACCGGGGCCGAGGCTACGCACGGCTGGTGGGGCGGCTGCAGTACCGGCAGTGGGGACTCCATCTCGACCTCCCGCTGGAGGCCGAGCCCGACCTGGCGGCCGTTCCGGAGATCGCAGCCGAGATCCTGGTGACCGGGATGAAGCTCGGGCGCTTCACCGGTCGGGCGCTGGCCGAGTTCGTGAACGAGACCAAGGTCGATTACGTCCGGGCCCGTCGCGTGATGCCCGCCGCCGACCGTCCGATCCGGATCGCTGGCTACGCCCGGCACTTCGAGGCCGAGCTGGAGGGCGTGACGTGTGAAGGGCCGACGAAGTCCGACATCCAGCGGGCCCAGAGCCGGCTACAGGCGATCGGCTGGCCGTTGGCGATCGACGGGTTCCTCGGGCCCTATACTCGCCGGGCGATCCGAGACTTCCAGAGCGGGTACACCTATGCCGAGCTCGCCACCGACGGCTGCCCCGATCCGCTCACCCGGGCCGCCCTGGAGACCTGCGCCGCCAACGACGGCCATGCGTCCGAGCACTTCCGGTTCGACCAGTTCCGCACAGGGGGGAGCCAGCGCTTGTCGGCGACCAACCGGGTGATCCGCGTCGAGCGGCCGCTGCTGCACGCGCTCGAACGCTACTGGGAGCAAGTCGGTGCGCCGGTGCGGCTCGACTGCGGCTACCGTTCGGTCGGCTACAACAACCAAATCGGGGCCCGCCCCGACTCCGAGCATCTGCGCGGGCGGGCGGTTCACGTACGCGAGCCGCAGCTGCCCGCACCGGCGGTGATGGCGATGGGCGTGTTCAGCTCGATCGGCTGTCGCCAGGACCTGGTCGTGCACCTCGGGGTGAACGACCAGGTGAGCCCGAGCGAGCCGCGGGTCTACGCGCTCGACTGACCGGCGCGGCGGCACAGCCGAGCCCGGCCTACTCTGGCCCTGACACCCACGGAGGTGCGAAGGCGCGAACGAGGCCCCGAGGGTCCGCCCGCTGTAGCGGGCCCTCGGGGCCTTTCAGCGACCTGCCGGCCCGACCGTCTGGAGGCCGGGCCGGTCGTGTCACTTCTGCGGTGCCGGCCGCCGTTCAGCGGCCGGCTCGGCCAGGGTCTTTCGCAGGATGTCCTGCCACTTGCGCCTCGAGCTCTTGACCTGATGCCTGGTGAAGCCGGTCCGGCGGACGATGTCGGAAAGGCTGAACCCGGCAAGCAGCAGTTCGAGGACCTCTATGTCCCGGGCATTGAGCGAAATGCCCTCCTGGCGGCAGGTTTCGGCAAGGGCTCGGCGCATCAGGACCGTGTCCTGATCGGTATGGGGCCGGGCATGACCGGCGATCGGTGACGAGCGGTCGGCGTAGACCCGGGAGTCACGATCCCGCGCCCGTCGCTCACTCCGAATGAAGGAATAGGCCTCCGATTTGATGACCTGCTCCAGCCGGGCCACACCCCGACGGTCGGTCGAGATCCGAGCCCATTTCATCATCGCTTGCGAGACGACGTCTTCTGCGTGATGCTCGAATCCAACGAGCCGACGCTTGGCCAGCGCCACCAGGCGCTGGTACTCCTCTCGCTTCGATATGTCCGGGAACTCTCCCGGTATCTGGTCTTTCCACGTCATGGCACAACCCCCTTGCACCTATGCGCAGTGGTCACCGTTGACCAGCCTGTCGTCTGTCCTCTTCTGTCTGGTCTTCTTCGCTGTCTTTGTATGTGCCTCCGACTATTGCATGTACGCATGAGTTACGCAAGTGAAATCGTCGGTTGCGTAATCCTTCGAGATGAGCGAGAGTGATTGCGAGATGCACAGCCATGTGTAGTTTGCATTACACGTCGTCACTCGTTCTGGGTACGGTGACAACAGCGGGCCAACGTGAAAGGGGAAGCGGGTGCCGGTCTCCAAGGAGTCGCGTGAACAACTGGGACGAGCGCTGGCCGAAGCCCGAGAGGAAGCCGGGTGGACGGTCGTGCAGCTGGCCCAATCCGCCAGCCCGGGACGGGCCGGCGGACTCAGCCGCTACTACGACGCCGAGGCCGGTCGTCGCATGGCCACCTCGGAGACGGTCAGCCACTACGTCAACGCGCTCGACCGGCCCGACCTGCAGGATCTCCGCAACAAGATCCTCAGCAAGCGACCGGCAGCAATCACCGACGGTACCTACGAAAACGAAGTCGACCCCGACGAGCATC
>JAOTYQ010000415.1 GCA_029861725.1 Acidimicrobiia bacterium
GGGTGGGTCCGAGCCGGGTGTGCTCAGCCTCACCTGGCTCGCAGCCGACCCCGACGGCCGGAAGGTGGTCGTGGCCGGCATCGCCAACGATCCCGACAGCACTATCGACGTCGACCGGGCGACGGCCGTCGCCCAACGTGCCTTCGAGCTCCTGGCCACCGGATGAGCCTCGACAATCCGGCCGACGCATCGATGATGGCGCTAGCGTGCCGCCATGGTCGATCGAGCTTTCGCCGACCCGGCGATCCAGCGCTACCTCTCCGGCAAGGACGTGGTGATTCTCGCGATGCTCGGTTCGAGTGGGGGGCCGTTGGCCACGCCGATGTGGTTCGTCCACGACGATCAACAGTTGGCCATGGTGAGCGTCGACGGGCTGACCAAGATCCGAAACCTCGAGCGCGACCCTCGGGTGAGCGTCGTCGCTGAGGGAGGCGAGCGAGGCGCCATCAACGGAGTCGTGCTCGCTGGCGAGGTTCGCTTCCTCGACGGCGTCGAGCGTCTGGAGTGGGGCGGCCGGTTCCGTGACAAGTACACGCCGGACATCGACCGCCTCTGGGGTGGCCCGGACATCCCTGACAACAGACGGGTGTTCGCGTTCAATCCACGAGTGGTATCCGCCTTTGGCATTTCTTAGCGCTCGGGCGGTGCCGGACCAGTGTGCCTGTCCGCCTGCGGCGGGGACGTGTTACCGGGCACCGGTCTCAGGTAGCGGATCGCAGTTGGATACGGTCGGTTCAGCTGTGGGGACTCCGAGCTAGACAGGACGCGTCGAGGACGGCCGCCTTCGGCTCCCTGACGGCCGGACCGTACACCCTGGCTTGCGCTACACCACTCGCTGGGACTCAGCTCTGGACCTACACCCCGCTCAAGTCCGAAGAGCCGCATATCCGCTGCCCTGCCCGGTACAGACCGGGGACAGGTCCTTCATTCATCTCGTGCAATGACCGTAGGCACGGGCGCGGTCCTGCTTCGGCCTGTTCTCAGGAGCGATGGGTGCTCGGTCATGCCGGCGGCATGGCTGTGGCGTCGCTCGATCAACTTGGTGAGCTCGCCCAGTTTCATGGGGTGAGCGAAGTGGTAGCCCTGGCCGAGATCACAGCCGATTCCCTGGAGCATGTCGACGGCTCGCTCTTCCTCGATGCCTTCGGCGACCGTCGTGAAACCCAGCTTCTGGCCCAAGCCGACGATGGCCGACACGAAGGTCGGGTCACCGCCAGCCATGTCCCGGATAAACGGTTGGGCGATCTTGATGAGGTCGACCGGGAGGGTGCGGAGATAGCTAAGCGAGGAATAGCCCGTGCCGAAGTCATCGAGAGCGATACGAGGTCCGAGCGCTCGGACCTCACCCAGTCGGGCGGCTGCTGTATCGGTATCGCCGGCCAGGGCCGACTCGGTGAGCTCGATGACGAGCCCGTCGACCGGTGCGCCAGAAGCAACCAGATCTGCTTCGATCTCGTCGACGAGGCTGGGACGGCGTAGATGACGGGCGGAGAGATTGATCGAGATGAAGAACCGAGGATCGATCTGTCGAAATGATTGGAGTTGCTCGAGGACCTCGACTCTGACGAGGCGATCAACTGACGTGATCAAACCGGACTGCTCCGCTTCGTTGATGAACTCGGCTGGCGAGACCAGCTGACCCGAGGGTTGCCGCCAGCGAACCAGTGCTTCAGCACCGACGATGGACAGATCGTCGAGGCCCACGATTGGCTGGTAGTGGACTTCGAACTCCTCGTGGGCGATCGCCCGTCGCAGGTCGGAATAGAGTGTCTGCTGGCCTGTCGTGTTGGCGCGAAGATGGTCGCCGTAGGTAACCACCGTTCCCTTCCCCTCCTCCTTGGCTGCGTAGAGCGCGGCGTCGGCGTGAAGAACGAGCTCTGAGGTCGACGCGGCTTCCGCCCGGTGAGCGAGGCCGACGCTGGCCCCGATCCGTACCTCGTTCGACTCGATCAGAAACGGGGCGCTCAGCGAGCCAACCAAGCGTTGGGCGATGGCCTCCGCCCCATCGCTGGCGGACAGCAGCACGGCGAACTCGTCGCCACCCAGTCGAGCGGCCAGGTCATCGGAACGGATGGCGGCCTCAATCCTGGATGCCACCTGTATCAGCAGGGCATCTCCGGCGGCGTGTCCGTAGGTGTCGTTGACCGGCTTGAAGTCGTCGAGATCGACGTAGAGCACACAGCCATCGTTGCCATCGGCCAGGTAGAGCTCATCGAGCCGGCTGGTGAACATCGTCCGATTGGCCAGCCCAGTCAGCTCGTCGTACTTGGCCTGGCGCTCGAGTTCCTGGCCGAGCTCCCGCAGCTGCACCAATGCCTGGCCCAGCTGATCCTTCTCCAAGGACACGGCGGCATGCTCGACCAGCGTCGTGAACAACCGGAGGTCGGTCTCGGTGAAGGTGGCAACGTTGCCGAGCCGGTCACCCACAACGAGCACGCCGACGATTCGGTCCTCGGACGGCAATGCCCCCACCAGGGCCTCACCCACCTCATGGTCAGCAAGCCACCCTGCAATCTCATCTGAGCCCCTTCCACCTCCAACCAGGACCGGACACCGAGCTGCCGCTGCCACCGACAGGGCTTCGGTCTCCTCCGGTTCGGTGATGGCATCGGCCTGGAAGTCGGCCTCTCGGTGAGTGAACAACGTTGGAGCGACCCCGGAGTCGGGGGCCGGAAAGAGATACAACATGACCGTTCGGGCCCGGAACATCGAGGCAGTCTCGGCCAGGAAGTCGGCAACGGCCGACCCGCTCTGGCCGCCTTCTCGAAGCGCTCGGGTCGAAGCGTAGAGAAACTCGACTCGTTCGCGCTGCTCACGCTCGGCCACGTACGCTCGATACGCGACATACAGGACGCCCGCTGAGCAAGCCAGCAGAAGCACCGCCCATGGCTCCGACACCACGACCAGGGCGGCGACGAGCCCCTGGACCGTGTTGGCGGCCGCAATCAGAAGAGCAAACAATACCGCAGCCGCCCCCTGCCGAGGGTTGAACTGGCGCTCGGTGATCGCAATAACGAGAACAATCATCGAGAAATTCACCAACGCGGCAAGCGAGGTCACCCCCAGGACAGCAAGCCAGCCAACAGGAGATAGCGGATCCCGACCAGACAGGAACAGCGGGAGCAGAGCAAACGCCAGCGTGAAATGCAGAGACAGGTTCGCCACATTGAACATCAGCTTCAACAACGGTTGACGGCGAACGAGAACCAGGCTGACAAGGGACCCGAACACCATGGCGATAACGCCAACCCCGGGGTCGGTGAAGAGCAGCCCAAACACCAGCGGGAGCTCTAGCAGCGAGAACGTCCCTGACTCGCTTCGGAAGTGCAGATGGATAACCATCGACTCGGCCGCGAAGAAACCGATCACCAAGACCCACCACGGCACACTGAGTCCCGAGCTCAGCGGCTCAAGATCCCAGACCCCAGTCCACCACACGATCGTCGCCACCGACATGAGGGCGGCAGCCAACGCCCAAGCGCCTGCCAGCGGCGCGGACACCATCCGTCGCACGGACAGCCAAAGTGGGAAGCCCTGCACCGTCTTGCCATCGGCACTCGACAAGACAAGTCAAGCACCGACGCTCCCCTGTGACGCGCCGCAGCGCCCGGGTTGTTGGCCGGACGCTACGGTTCTTTCCGTTTGGGAGGTTGTTGGGGTGTGCTACCAGGTGGTTCCGTGATTGGTGGTGGGTCGGTTCATCGTTGTCAGCTCCAGCCGTTGCCGGACCAGGTCGATCCCGACCACGTGCTACCGGACCAGGTGGACCCGGACCAGGTGGCCCCAGACCATGTGCTACCGGACCAGGTGGACCCTGACCAGGTGGACCCTGACCAGGTGGCGCCGGACCATGTGCTACCGGACCAGGTGCCACCGGACCAAGTGGACCCTGACCAGGTGGACCCTGACCAGGTGGACCCGGACCACGTGCCACCGGACCAGGTGGACCCGGTGGGGGTGGCGATACCTGTGCCGTTACCGGCTGCGGTGGGGTGGTTCTGGGTCGCCCCGTACCGGGGGTACTGCCAGGCGTCCTCGGTGTCGATCATGCCGGTGCCGATGATGTGGGAGCCGTAGCCGAGGTCGTGCTCGGTCGAACGGACCAGCGTGTCCTTTACCTCGTCGGGGGTCATGGAGGGGTAGGCGCCGAGGAGTCGGGCTGCTGATGCTGCAGTGACCGCAGCGGCCTGCGAGGACCCGGATCCTCGGAACAGGTCGTCGCCGTAGCGGGCGGTGGGGACCTGGATGTCGATGGTAGAGCCGGGCACCCGGTAGGAGGCGATCGACACCCCAGGGGCCATCAGATCGGGGTTGCGGACCCCGTCACCGTGGCTGGTGAACCCTGTGGGGGGCTGGTCTTCTTCGTCCTGTCCGTTGGTGTTGTCGCCCGCCCCGACGGCGATCACGTAGGGATCGATGGCCGGTGAGTCGATGTGGCCCGGTGCGGTGCCTCGGTTGCCGGCGGCGACGACGACCACGATGCCGGCATCCCAGGCCCGCTCCACGGCGGCCGACAGTAGATCGCCTCGGTGGTCGGTGGGGGCGTCGCTCCCGAGCGACAGGTTCAGGACTCGGATGTTGAGCCCGTCGGTGTTGCGGTGGTCGACGACCCAGTCGATGGCGGCAACGACTTGGGGCACGGTGGTGATGCCATCGTGGCCGGCGACCTTGAGGCTGACGATCCGTGACCCTGTGGCGAGGCCCTGGTGGCCCGCTCGACGACCGGCGAGGATGCCGGCCATGTGGGTGCCGTGCCCGTAGGTGTCGAGATAGGCCACGTCGGGCGACTCGCCCTCGAACGACAGGTCCGGGCCGTGCAGCACATGAGGACCGTCGAGACCGTCAACGGGAGCCACACCGGAGTCGATTAGCGCGATGTCGATCCCGCTGCCGTCGTGACCACCGTCGGTGTAGTTCCGCTCCAACACATCCAGCCGGAGCTCATCGAGGGTCATGACCTGACCAGAGGTCTCGCCGCCCAGCAGTTCGACCATCGACAATGACAGGGTGGCGTCGGCTGGACTGGTCGATTCGGCTGGGGCTGGGGCGGTTGCCGAGGTGACCGGGGTCAGCGATGCCGTCAGACCTAGAGCGGCGATCGCGGCCAAGGTGGCCAATCGCTTTGGTGGGCGCCAGCGGCGATGTTGGCTGGGATCTGTGGGTGTCATGGAACGAAGGGCCTCCAAGGGCTGCTGCCGTTGCCAGACGCCGGTTTCGCCACTGACTCCCCACCAGGCCAGGCGACCAACTAGAAGCCCGGGGATCAACATCTCGTCTGCTGATTGTCGAACCAGAGATCGGTCAGTCGCCCTCACCCGCTGGAGACAAATAGGCCAGACGACCCAACCCACGATCAGCAGCAAGTCCCAGACGGCACGGGCAAGGCGGTCACGTTGACCTTGCGGTCCTGGATGACCTCGGCACCGGCTTCGCCGTCCGGCCGGAGTCGGCGCTCGGGGGTCTCAGGGTTGAATCAGGGTCTCACCTGATTGTGGAAGCGAGGTTGGCGTCGAAGAATTGAAGGATGGACAG
>JAOTYQ010000416.1 GCA_029861725.1 Acidimicrobiia bacterium
CCACGGCTGCTACCGCCGGATGGCCCTGTCGTGGTGCGACTCGATAGCGTTCGACGTGGTGAAACCACGACTGGACTCCCTGGACGGCTCGGTCCTCACGTTCGCCATCAGGGGAGCATCGGCTCGAGCGGCAGAGAATACGATCGAGGCCTTTCGGTTGGCCATCGAGCTGGGAGCGTCGGGCATCGCCAGCGAGGCCTGGCCCACCGCCGACGGGGATGCGGTGCTCCATCGGGACGCCCGGGTCGGGCCTCGGTTCCGCCGGCGTCGCATCGATCAGGTGGCGCGGGACCAGCTGCCAACCCACCTCTGCTCGGTCGAGGACCTCTACGAAGTGCTCGATCCGAGCTCGTCGGTGTCTATCGATCTACAAGATCCCGTGGCGTTCGACCCGGTGGTGGCGGCCGCTCGCAACGCCGGAGGTGAAACCGAGCGGCGCCTGTGGCTGAGCCACCCAGAGCTGGAGACGCTCACAGCGCTGCGACGCCGGACCGCCGCCCGGCTCGTGCTGTCCAGCAGCCTTCGCTCCCTCGGGACCGGCCCGGAGCGCTGCGCTGCCGAGCTACGGGAGCGGGGGATCGACGGTCTGCGCCTCCATCACTCGGAGTGGCATGGCGGACTCGTCGCGCTGCTGCATCGCTTCGAGCGGTACGCGCTGGGCTGGGGCCCGGAACATGAACGAGAGATGGCCAAGCTGGTCAACGCCGGGATCGACGCAGTCGCGAGTAGCCGGATCGACCGGATGACAGCCGTGATGGCCCAGTTCGAGTAGCGATCCCGGTCGCTGGATCACTCGGGCCGAGGCGTCGAACAGCCCTACAGCGAGCTGACCCGGTTGACGGGCCAGAACAGCACGAAGGCGCGCCCGATGACCTGGTCTTCGGTGACGGTGCCGAACCAGCGGCTGTCGTAGGAGTCGGCGCGGTTGTCCCCCATGACGAACACCTCGCCCTCGGGCACCACGGTCGGACCGAAGTCGGCCGTGACGATCCCCTCGTCGAGGTAGGGCTCGTGTAGGCGCTGACCGTTGATGTAGATCGAGTTGTCCCTGGCTTCGACCGTCTCACCGGGCAAGCCGATGACGCGCTTGATCAGGTCACGGATCTCGCCGGGCTCCTGATCAGGCCGGGTGAACACGACGACATCGCCCCGATGGATGTCGTGGAGGCGATAGCTGAGCTTGTTGACGAGGACACGATCGTTGGTGAGTAGCGTCGTCTCCATCGACTCGGACGGGATCCAGAAGGCCTGGAACAGCGATGCTCGTAGCAACAGCGCCACCAGGACGGCACCAACCAGGACGACAGCCCATTCGAGGGCGTTCCGTGTCGCGCTCGACGTGGCCTCGACCTCGACGAGGTCGTCGTCCTCGTCGTCGTCGAAGTAGTCGTCGTAGTCCCGTTCGTCGAGCCCGTCACCAGCGTCGGCACCGCCGACCGGCGGCTCAGCTGACGTGACGGTCGCGGTCACATCGAACTGGTCCGGACCGTAGGCGTATGGCTCGGTCTCGGAACCCCAGGGGTATCCCACCGTTTCCGAATCGGCAGTCCAGTCCTCAGCGTGAGCGGGACGAGTGGCGTCCCTCCAACCACGGTGGCCCGCGCCGTTGGCGACCGTCTCCGGTGGCGAGGCCGTATCCGCTGGCCAGGCTCCGCGTTCTCGGTTGGGGGGCATTACGCTCCAAGGCTACCTGACACGAGACCGTAGCGGTTAGCGCTGCGGGAATCGGGTCAGCTCCGGCGGTAGCGGGCCAGGATCCGCGACGCGGCTTCGGCCGCCAACGACGTGGCCGACTCCAGGCCGGTGGCGTCAACGACCTCTGCGGCCGGGCCCAGCCGGACCAGCAGGCGCTCCAGCCACGGCTTCTCGGTCACCACCATCCGCACGAGCGACGGATCGCCGTCGGTGATCTCCAGGACGGTGACCGGGTACGCATCGACGATCCATGATGCTTCCGGCTCGAGCTCGATGGTGACCGTCGGATCGTCGGCCCTGGGCTGGAATACGACGGACTCGTAGTCCTCCGGGGGACGGTGATCAGAGAAGGTGTCGAGGACCTCCAGCGACTCGATCCGGTCGATCCGGAAGACGCGCTCACCACCGGCCAGGTTGCACCACCCGTGGACGTACCACGACCCACCGTCTGCGAACACCCTCCACGGCACGATGGTTCGGCTCGTTCGTTCGTCCCGGCCGTACGAGTAGTAGAGGATCGCGACCTCGGTGCCCCTGGTGGCGGCGCCCCTCAGCGTGTCGAGCATCGTGGCCTCGGCGTGACCGAGATGGATGTCGAGGGCGTCGTCGGGACCGACGCCCACCACCTTGCCGAGCTTGTCGAGGGCCCGGGCGAGGGCACCTTCCGGGTCGGTGCCGGGCATCGACAGCAAGCCGTCGGACGACGCGAGGAGGGCGAGACCCTGGCTCGGGGTGAGCCGGAGCGGTCGGGAGAAGAAGTCGGCGAGGCTGATGCTCACGCCGCCGTCGGCGTCGATCTGAACGTCGACGAGGGCGTCTGGCGAGTACGGCGGGAGCCCGACCATGAACACGACGTTGAGGTCGTCGAGAAGCTCCTGCTCGGTCAAGCCGAAGCGCTCGGCCACCTCCGACACCTTCCGACCGGGATTGGCCACGATCCAGGGCACGACGGCGAGCACCCGCCGCATCCGGTCGGGAGCGGTCGGCCTACCCGCCATCGATCGCCTCGATCGCCTCGAGCCATGAGATCACCTCGGCCCGCCACTGCGGCGGCTCGAGCAGTTCGGCCCGGTGGAGGAAACCGAACAGGAACGTCCGGAACGCCTCGAAGTTGACGACGGGAACGTCGAAGACGACCGAGCCGTCGGGTTCGATCGTTTCGGTCACGCTGTCCCCGAGCTGGCGCCTGGCGTTCGCGACTTGGTCGGCATCGACCCGCACCCTGGCGGTCGTCGGTTGGTCATCGCCCAACTCCCAGGCCGGTGCCGGTCCATCCGCTGGACGCCGATTCGGCTCCGGTCGAGTGACGGGGGCCTCGGCCACCTCCACCGCTCCCTCGATCCGATCGAGCCGGAAGTTGCGTTCGTCTGCCCGGAGATGATCGTAGCCGGTCAGGTACCAGCGGCCCCGGTGGTAGTCGAGCCGCCACGGGTCGACAGTACGGTGCGCTCCTCGGTAGACGAAGCCGACCTGGCGGCGGTCGACGATGGCTTGGAAGATCGGCACCAGGGCGGGATCGGTCGGCAGGCTGGCGACGGTCTGATCGACGACGAGGGCCCCGGTATCCACCAGCCCCCCGAGCTTCCACAGCGCCTCTTGCTCGCCGAGCCCGTCCATGCGCACCGTCAACGAGGCGAGGTGGAGCGCCGCTAGCTCGTCGGCCTCGAGTCCCGGGTCGGCCAGGTAGTACTCGTCGGGATCGATCCGGTAGCCGTCGACCGGTGGGCTGGTGCCCGGCGCCCGCTCGACCCGCAGGGGAATGCCGAGCACACGCAGGTCGTCCTTGTCCCGCTCGAACGCACGATGGAACGCAGTGCCGGGCGGCGGGTAGCCCTCGACTCGTTCACGCAGCTCCTCGGCCGTCAACGGCCGGGGAGTGTCGAGGAGCACCGCGGTGAGGTTCAGGAGGCGTTCGAGTTTGTTCACGGCGTGCGAGAGGAAGGCGGCTTGGGCGCCTCAGAGGCTGTCTATGAGCTTCGTCACCCGATCGTCTTGGCTCTTGAACGGGTCCTTGCACAATACGGTGCGCTGAGCCTGATCGTTCAGCTTCAGGTGAACCCAGTCGACCGTGTAGTCCCGCTTGCGCTCCTTGGCCCGGCGGATGAAATCACCACGGAGCTTCGCTCTCGTGGTCTGAGGAGGCAGGTTGATGGCCTCCATCATCTCCTCGTCGATCAACGTGCGCTCGACGTGGCCCCGATCCTGGAGCTTGTAGAAAAGACCGTGATGGCGACGGATGTCGTGGTACTGAAGGTCGAGCAAGGCGACGCGTGCGTGGCCCAGCGGGAGGTCGTGCTTGGTCCGGTAGGCCTCGATGAGGTTGTACTTGATGACCCAGTCGAGCTCGGCGTCCAGCTTGAATGGGTCGCTCTCGAGCTGGGTCATGACGTGCTCCCACATGCGCAGTGCCCGCATCTCGTCGTCGGGGAAGCCCTTCGTCTCTGCGTAGCGGAGCGCCCGGTTGAGGTACTCGCTCTGGATCTCCAGAGCCGAGACCTCGCGGCCGCTCGCGAGGCGGACCTTCCGATCGAGGTCAAGATCGTGACTGATCTCCCGGATCGCCCGGATCGGGTTCTCGAGCGTCATGTCCCGCAGGATGCAGCTCGGGTCCTCGACCATGCGGAGGAGCACCGCCATCGCCCCCATCTTGAGGTAGGTCGTGTACTCGCTCATGTTCGAGTCGCCGACGATCACGTGCAGGCGTCGGTAGTGCTCGGCGTCGGCGTGCGGCTCGTCGCGTGTGTTGATGATCGGACGCGACCTCGTTGTGGCGGACGAGACGCCCTCCCAGATGTGCTCCGCTCGCTGGCTGACGGCGTACATCGAGCCGCGAGCGGTTTGGAGCACCTTGCCCGCTCCGGCGTAGATCTGCCGGCTGACCAGGAAGGGAATGAGCACCTCGGCGTAGTGGCTCAGATCGTCGTTGCGGGTGGTGAGGTAGTTCTCGTGGCAACCATACGAGTTTCCGGCGGAGTCGGTGTTGTTCTTGAAGAGGTGGATCGTGCCCCTGATCCCCTCGTCTTGGAGGCGCTCCTCGGCCGAGTCGAGGAGCTGTTCCAGGATCCGTTCGCCGGCCTTGTCATGGATGACGACGTCACCTATCGAATCGCACTCCGCAGTGGCGTACTCGGGGTGCGAGCCGACGTCGAGATAGAGCCGCGCCCCGTTGACGAGGAAGACGTTGCTCGACCGGCCCCACGACACCACCCTCCGGAACAGGTAGCGCGCCACCTCGTCGGGGCTCAGCCGACGCTGGCCCCGTAGCGTGCAGGTAACGCCGTACTCTGTTTCGATGCCATAGATCCGACGGGAGAACACCCTGTCAACCTAGCGCCGGAACGAGCTCCGGCCCGAACTTGGCCTCTCGAGGCCTCGGGATCATGACTCGGAGACACGGTGGCCAGGGGTTTCTCAGGCCAGCATCTCTGCGATCTCGCCATTCTCGAGACGGCGGAAGCAGCGTCCCCGATCGAGCCGCTGAAGTATGGCCACCTCCAGCTCGTCGGAGCCGAGCGCCCGATCGTCGCCGGCCAGTGCCGCCACTGCGCCTCGGACGGCTCGGCCGGCGTCGAGGTCGTCGGCGAACGAGGCGCCGAGGCGCTCGCGGATCGGATCGGCTTCGCCGCCGAGCACGGCGAACCCGGTTTCATCGGTCACCGAGCCGTCAAAGCGGATGTGGAACAGCCGGTCGCCCTCTCGGCTGTAGCCGACGGCGGCCACGAGGATCTCGACTTCGAGCGGCTTGGTCTCGTGAGTGAAGATCTGTCCGAGCATCTGGGCGTACTGGTTGGCAAGGGCCTGTGAGTCGACGTCGTCGCGGCTGTAAGTGTAGC
>JAOTYQ010000417.1 GCA_029861725.1 Acidimicrobiia bacterium
GGCGATCTCGATCGAACCCGGGCGGGAGGACTCGGGGGACATCGGTTCGAGCGTCCGTTCGGCGTCAGCCATGGGCGGCCACCGCAGCCAGCAGCGACGTCAGCGCCCCAGCACCATCGAGCGTGTGACCGTGCCAGACGTTGCCGCCCGGATCATCGACCCCCGGTCCAGGTCGCTGGTCGACGACGGTCATGCCTCGGGTGATGGCGCCAGACAGCTCGACGGCCACGTGGCGCTGCACGTGGGCCACCAGTTCCGCATGGGTAATCGCCAGGACGGCACAGGGGTCGTGAAGGCCGCCCCGGCGGCGACCCCGGACCGCTTCGACCTGATCGAGGTAGGCGACGACCAGATCGGCCAGCATGACCGCTCCGGCGGTGCCGACGTCTCGCAGGCGGCGAGCCAGTTCGTCGTCGACGACGAACTGGTGCGTGAGGTCGAGCCCGGCCATCAGGATGCGACCGCCGGCGTCGAGTACGATCGCTGCCGCCTCCGGGTCGACGAGCACGTTGAACTCGGCGACCGGGGTGTGGTTCCCGACCGTGGCGGATCCACCCATGAAGCTGATGCCGGCCAGCCGCTCGACGAGGTCGGGGGCTCGGCGGAGGGCGAGGGCAACGTTCGTGAGCGGTCCGGTCGGGACGAGCCACAGGCCCTCTTCCGAGCGGATCGTCTCGACGAGGTAGTCGACCGCGTGTCCATCGCCGACCCTCCGGCTGAGCTCGGGCAGCGACGGCCCGTCGAAGCCGTGCTCGCCGTGGATCTCCGGGGCGTGCCGGGGGTCGGCCACCAGCGGTCGCTCAGCACCGGCGTACACCTCGACGTCGATCCCGAACACCTGGGTGGTGAGCAGGGCGTTGGCGGTCACGTCAGCGAGCGGAGCGTTTCCACCGACCGTGGTGATACCGACGAGGTCGGCGAAGTGGTTGGCCACCACGAGCGCGGCCGCGTCGTCGAGGCCGGGATCGCAGTCGACGATCATCCGGGGCCGGGCCGATCCGAGGTCCGCCACGGTTACTCAGTCGCCGCTGAGCTGCTCGTAGATCTCCCTGCACGTGGGGCAGACCGGGTAACGCTCGGGGTTCCGTGACGGCACCCACTTCTTGCCGCAGAGGGCGATCACGGCCGAGCCCTCGACGGCGCTCTCCACGATCTTGTCCTTGCGCACATAGTGGGCGAAGCGGTCATGATCGCCCCCGTCGTCGAGCTGACGATCGCTGTCGGGGAGCGTCGGGGCGTCAACGGTTTCAACGTCGGACATGGTCACCATCCTGCCCTGCTCGGCTACATTTCGCTCGGATTGCGCTTCCGATCACCCGGATGCCGCCCACCGAGACGAGGAGAACACCGTCATCATGCTCACAGCCGGCTCTCAGGCTCCCGACTTCACCGCCAACGATCAGGACGGGTCCCCGACGTCGCTCGCGGACTACCAAGGCAACTGGGTGCTGCTCTGGTGGTATCCGAAGGCGAGCACGCCAGGTTGAACGATGGAAGGCAAGGGCCTGCGTGATCAGGCCCAGGGCTTCGATGAGGCCGGCTGCGCCGTGCTCGGCATCTCGTTCGACACCCCGGCCGACAACAAGGCCTTCCGCGACGAGCACAGCTTCCCGTTCACGTTGTTGTCCGACCCCGACAAGACGATCGGCACCGCGTATCAGGTGTTGCGGGATCCCGACGACGCATTCGCCGACTACCCGAACCGGATCAGCTACCTGATCGACACTGAAGGCACGATCGTGAAGTCCTACGAGGTCTCCGATCCCGGCGGTCACGCCATCGAGGTGCTGGCCGATCTCTCGGCCGCCAAGCGCTGAGCGTCGCTGCGGGTCCGACGGCCGCTCAGCCCTCCGGGTCCTCCAGCGGGACCCGGAGCACTCCGAACTCACCGCAGAGGTGGGTCATGAGCTGGTCGTGCGGATCGGTCGGTAGCTCCGCAACCACATAGCCCCCGGTGATCCCGATCCGTGGGGTCGACGGGTCGAGGCGGGCGAGGAAACGGTCGAAGTAGCCGGCTCCCCGGCCGAGCCGGCTCCCCAGCCGGTCGAAGGCGACACCGGGCACGAGGACCGCCGCGATCCGGTCGTCGGCGACGACCGGGGCGCTCGCGGTCGGCTGTAGAAAGCCGTAGCGATGCCGCTCGGTCGGGCCGTCGAGCGAGTGCACGGTGAGCGCGGTCCCGATCTCCGGCGTGCGAGTGACGGCGAAGGGCCCGAGGTCGGTGTCGCCGAACAGGGAGGCGAGATCCACCTCGCCGTCCATGGCGTGGTAGCCGACGATCCACCCGGCCTCACCGGTCGGCCTCGACTCGACCCGCAGCGCCCGCACGAACGCCGCCAGCGCCGCGCAGTGGGCGTCGTGATCGATCACCAGCGTCGCCCGGGCTGCGTTCGCCCGTCGACGCCACTCCTGTTTCGTCGGCCCGGCCATGGCCGGCTCACCGTATCCGGTGACGGCTCGTTCGGGGACGTGCGCCCAGCCCCCGGCAGCTGAGCCGGCATCGACGGGACCTGGCGGCGACCCTACGCTTGGCCCATGCCGAACGTCGATGGGGTAACCGAGCGGACCGAGCTGCTGATGGAGCTCGTGTCGATCAACAGCGTCAACCCGCTCCAAGCCGGCGAGCGGTCGGGGCCTGGCGGTGAGGCCGAGCTGGCGGGGTGGGTGGCGGAGCGGACCGAGGGGCTCGGGGCGGAGGTCGTGCTCGACGAGGCCGCTCCGGGCCGGCCCAACGTGTACGCCCGCTTTCCCGGCTCGGCTGGCGACGGGCGGACCGTCGCCGTCGACGTGCACCTCGACACCGTGGGCGTCGAGCACGTCGAGGGTGACCCATTCGGCTCCCGGGTCGACGACGGCCGGGTGTACGGACGAGGGTCGGTCGACACGAAGGCGACGCTGGCCGTCCTGCTCCCGCTGCTCGCCGCGCTGACCCGGGAGGGACGTCGTCCGGTTCCCAACCTGTACCTGATCGGCACGGTCGGCGAAGAAGCGGGCGGTCTCCTCGGCGCCCACCGCTTCCACGACTGGGCCGTCGAGTCGGGCGTGCGCCTCGATCAGATGGTCGTTGCCGAGCCAACCAGCTGCGCCCCGGTGCACGGCCACAAGGGAGGCGTCGGCCTCGAGATCACGGTGAAGGGCGAAGCGGCCCACTCATCGAAGCCCCATCTCGGAGCAAACGCGATCGTCGGTGCGGCCCGGGTCATCGAAGCGTTCGAGCGGGAGCACGGCGCGCTCGTGGCGGGCCCGGCGGCGACCCCCGTCGGGACCGGCACGTTGAGCGTCACCCAGATCGAAGGCGGCCTGGCCCGCAACATCATCCCCGACGAGTGTCGGCTCTACGCTGGCCGCCGGATCGTCCCCGGGGAGGATCCGGCGGCGGTGTACGCCGAGCTGCGGACCCTGGCGATCGAGGCTGCGTCACCGTTCGAGATCGGGGTCGAGATGACCAACAGTCGGGCGAGCCCCGCGTTCTACCAGGAACCCGACTCGCCGTTGATCGCTCAGCTCGGCGATCTGGCCGGCGAGCTGGCGACAACGGCTGCCTACGGTAGCAACGCCTTGGTGTACGAGCCGATCGCGTCCGAGATCGTCGTGTTCGGCCCGGGTTCGATCGATCAGGCTCACAAGGCCGTCGAGTGGATCTCGATCGACGAGCTCGATCGAGCGGCCGACATCTACCAGCGGTGGCTGTGCTGACGAGCCACCGCAGTTACCGACTGGTAACCGGCGGCGTCGTCGCCCGTTGACACTGGCCGACCACCGTTGGTGGGAACGTCGTAGCGGGCTGTGAGTCATACTTCCCGAAGCGGGCGACAGGTCAGCGATCGGCCGATAGAAAGGAGGCACTCGCAACGTGAATGTAATACGTTGATCCCTACCAGGACGCTGACGACGTAGCACAAACCCCCTCCATGGCCCTGTCTAACCGACGGGAATCGGTTGGTCGCACCCGATTCCTACTCGCCCTGTCGCTGTCGACCTTGACGGCTCTCGCCGTTGCCGCGCCCCTGGCCATCCAGGCGGTCAACGCCGACCAGCCGACGTTCGTCGCCGGGGATCCGGCCAATGGCGGCGGCGCCGACCGAGCCGACGACGACCTGGCCATCTCGCGCGACCGTTCGCTCGCAACCGAGTCCGAGGGTGGCCTCGGAGGCATCGGCACGCGGCCCGCCGCCAAAGGCCAAGGCCAGACTTCGAAGACCGAGTCCGGCGACAGCGGTACAGCAGCGCCCGACCCTGCGCCCGACTCCGCGGTCCTGACCAATCCTGCGCCCGCACCCAGCGACGATCCGCCGGTGGAACCGGCCGAGACGACGACCACCATCGAGGCGACCACCACCACCGAGGACCCCGACCCCACCACGCCGACTTCCGAGGACACGACCACCACGACCGAAGACCCCGACGCCACGACGTCGACCTCGGACGACACAGGTTCCACCACCTCGACGACCGACACGACCGCTCCACCCGAAACGACGACGACGAGCGGACCCGGACCGACGAGCTCGTCGAATCCGGTTTCCCTCCCCTGACCACCCGGTGTCAGCGGAGAAGGCGGCACCGGGAGCGCTGATCGCTCTCGATGGCACGCTGAACTTCCGCGACCTCGGCGGCTGGCCGGCCGAGTCGGGCGAGTACCGAGTACTGCGAGGTCGGGTGTTCCGATCGGATCGCCTGAGCGACCTCACGGCCGCCGATCACCGGAGGCTCGTCGGCCTCGGCATCGCCACGGTGGTGGACCTCCGCTACGAAGCCGAGGTGGAAGCCCACCCGTCGCGCCTCTGGCCGACGGTCGTCGATCACCATGAGATCCCCCTCGGCGGCGACCTGGCCGACCAGCGCTCGTTCATCGAACGGGCCCTCGCCGGAGAGTACGATGGCATCACCGACGCCGACGTTGGCGAGAGCTATCTCGACATGCTCCGGCTCCATGCCGAAGACTTCGGGCGGGCCGTCGCTGCCCTGCTCGAGGGCGGCCCGGCCCTCTTCCACTGCACGGCCGGGAAGGACCGGACCGGTCTGCTATCGATGCTGCTTCTCCGCACGGTCGGCGTCGGCGCTGCCCACGTCTTGGCCGACTTCGCCCTGTCGAACGAGTACCGAGCCGAGCGGCGGATGGCCCAACTCCGACCGACCTTCGAGGCCCACGATCTGGACATCGAGTCGTTCCGGCCCGCGCTGTCGGCTCCCCCACCGGCACTCGAGCGGGCGATGGCTTGGATCGACGAGACCCACGGCGGCGCCCAGGGCTACCTGACCGAGGCGGCCAACCTCGCCAACGCCGGTGACCGATTGCGAGCCCACCTCCTCGAACCAGCTCCCTGACCGACCGTGGCCTCGACTACGCTCGTCGCAGCGCCGACCGTCGCTACCGAAGCCCGATCGTCGCTGTCGATGACCGACTTCACCCCACCGTCCGACTCCGGGCGGGACGACCCGCCGGGACCCCCAACCGGTCCGGACCGAACACCGCCGACCGAGCCCCATCCGTGGGGTCAGGCACCGCGCACTCGGATGGG
>JAOTYQ010000418.1 GCA_029861725.1 Acidimicrobiia bacterium
GACGGGGGTGAACAGCACGGCGATCGTGCCGATGATCACCGGTCTCGACGAGCCGAAGGTGAACAGGACGATGATGGCCAACAGGATCACCGGGACCGAGAGGAAGCCCTCGATGATGCGGCTGATGATCTCGTCGACCCACCCCCGGTAATAGCCGATCAGCAGCCCTAGGAGCGTGCCAGCGGCAACGGAGATCGCGGCCGCGATCGGGGCCACGATCAGGACCGGGCGAGCTCCGAATATCACCCGGGAATAGACGTCGCGGCCAACCCGGTCGGTACCGAACCACGCGTCGCCGCTGGGGCTCGCCCGCACGAGGGGGTTGCCGTCCGAGTCGGTCACGAAGTCCTTGGGATCCCAGGTCGTCAGGATGCCCGGGAACAACGACGAGAAGAGCCAGAACCCGACGATGATCACGCCGACGATGAACGCCGGGCTGCGGAACAGCACCCTGCGCTGCTCTGCCCGAATCTGTTTGCGGGTGGCGCCGAGCTCGTCAGCCGGCGTCACCGACACCGGGAGATGCCCGGTGTCGGTCGCCATCTCGTCAGGCAGGAGCTCCTCAGCCGCTGGCCGCTCGCCCTCGACCGGTTGCTGCGCCGTCATCACTCACCGCCCACGGTCAGACGGGCTCGGGGATTCATCCAAGCGATGATCAGGTCGGCCGACAGCGTGGCCAGCATGTAGACGATGGCCACGGTGAGGACGCCGCCCCGCAACACCGGATAGTCGGCGCCCCGGGCGGCGTCGATGATGAGCCGGCCGAGCCCGGGGTAGTTGAACACCAGCTCCAGACCGACCAAGCCCCCGAACAGGTAGCCGAGCTGGGTTCCGGTCACGGCGACCGTCGGCTGGAGGGCGTTGCGGAGCACGTGCTTGCGGAAGACCTCACGGGTCGACAAGCCCTTCATGAACGCGGTCCTGGTGTAGTCGGACTCGAGGGCAGCGATCGTGCCGGCTCGGGTGATGCGGGCGATGTAGCCGAAATACACGATCAGCACGGCCAGGGCCGGGAGCAGGAGGTAGTTGAGGTTCGTGGCCAGGCTCGAGCTCGGAGGATCGGCGCTGACCTTGAAGAAGGAGATCGGCACGGCGAGGAAGGCCAGCAGGATGACCCCCGACACGAACTCGGGAATGGACGAGAGCGCCAGGCCGGTGGTGACGATCGTGCGATCGAGCCAGGAGTCCTTCTTGTACGCCGCGACCAGCCCGCCCAGGATCGAGAGGGGGAGCGTGATGGCGAGCGCGTACAACACGAGCTTGAACGAGTTCCAGAGCGCAGAGCTCACGAGGCTGGTCACCGACTGTCCGGGCCGGGTGAAGGACTCACCGAAATCGAACGTCACCAGGTCGCCGACGAGCTCGCCGAACTGGGTCGGTATCGAATCGTCGAGGCCGAGCGACTCGGTCACGCTGGCCAGGCGCTCGGGCGAGGCGAAGGCGCCGGCGATCTTGCGGGCAGGGTCACCGGGGGCGAGGTTCGGGATCAGCGTGATCACGATGAGGAGGATCAGCAGGGTGACGAGCGACAACAGCAGTCGCCGTACCACGAACGTCAGCACGTGCCCTCGCTCCCTCTGCGATCAACCGCCATGGGTTCCTTCTCCTAGGACGGAGGTGAGATCTCTCGACCTCACCTCCGTCGTCAGTCCGACGTCGGCTAGCCCGACACCGACGCGTTCTGCAACAACAGGTGCCCGAGGGCCGTTACCTGGACCCCGCTGACCGAGGTGTCGTGCCCGCTCAGGTAGTCGAAGAAGAAGGCATAGCTCGCCGGCGTGTCGTCGTGGAGCAGCTGCTGGATGGCCGACACAGCCTTGGTCTGACCTTCCACATCGACCGAGGACTGGTACTCGGTGAAGAGCTGGTCGAACTCGGGCGAAGCGTAGTTCGAGGAGTTCCAGTCACCGTCGGTGGCCAGCGCTCGCCCGAAGTAGATGTCGGGGGTGGGGCGATGGCCGTAGTCGACGATACCGATCTCGGCCGACGGACCGCAGGGCTTCGTCGGCTCGTCGCCACCGGGGCACCAGTGGGCTCCATAGAAGTCGGAGTTGTCGGTCACCGACACGTTGAGGGTGAACCCGGCCTCGGCCGCGTTCTGCTGCACGATGGCCGCCATGTCGGGGATCTCCTGGAGGTTCCCGACCTGGATGTCGCCAGTGATGCCGTCGGGGAACCCAGCGTCGGCCAGGAGCTGCTTGGCCATGTCGATGTCCCTGGTCCGCTGGGGCACCGCGCTGCCGTCGAAGAACGGCAGTGTGGGATGAACCGGGTGGTCGTTGGCGACGATGCCCTGGCCCTCGAAGAGGGTGGCGACCATCTGGTCCCGGTCGAGGGTATACGCGAGCGCCTGACGGACCAGGGCATCGGTGTACTGGCCTTCCTGGGTGTTGAACCACAGCTGCCGGTGGTTGGCGGCCGGCGGCTTCAGCACGACGAAGCTGTCGTCGCCCAGCAGCGCCGAGCCGTCGATCACGTTGAACTGCTGGACCATGTCGACCTCCCGGGCCTGCATGGCCGCCACCGCCGTGCCGATCGACTCGAAGCCTTGCAGCTCGACCGACTCGAGGTTGACCGCGCCGCCCCACCAATCGGGATTCGGTACGAACGTGCTGGTGAACGTGGTGGCATCGAAGTTGTCGAGCCTCCAGGCGCCGGTACCGGTGGCCCGGGCATCGAGCGTCGTTCCATCGGTGTAGTCGGCGGGCGTGATCAGCGACTGGGGGTTGAAGGTCGAGACGAGCACCGGGAAGTTGCCGTTCGGGGAATCGAGGGTGACGACAGCCTTGAGCGGGTCGGACGCATCGGTCGACCCCTCGCTGATGACGCCGGCGACGCCGGCGCCGGCGATTGCCATCCGGTCCAAGGTGGCGGCGACGTCGGCGGAGGTGAAGTCGCTCCCGTCCTGCCACTTGACCCCTTCGCGCAGGTCGAAGGTCCAGACCGAGCCATCTTCGTTCGGCGACCAGCCGGTGGCCAGGGAGTTCGGGCCGATGTTGCCGTCGTCGGCCACTCCGACCAGATACTCGAAGCTCTGTGAGAGCACGCCATAGGTACCGAGATCGAGCATGTTGAGGGGATCGAGACCGGAGTTGGCGTCACCGAACTGCACGGCCACCCTCAGCGTGCCGCCCTGGCTCGGGGCGGCGGACCCCTCAGCGGCCGTCGTGTCCGACGTCGCCTCGTCATCGTCGTCGTCACCACAGGCGGCGAGCACCGCCGACATCATTGGGGCCGAGACCCCGAGAATGACACCGCGCCGAATGAAGCTGCGGCGGGTGATCCTGCTCTGAGCGTACGCGTCGATCAGGTCCACCTCGAGTGGGCTGCCACGGCGACGTGCAGAGTCCAATCGTTTCCAGTCCATAGTGTGCGGTGCCTCCTCAGGCGAGAGATCGTCGTTCGCATCTCATCCGTCTGGAATAGGCCGACGTTGGCAGTGGAGCGCCTCTCCCTTGGATCGCTCCCTGACCCGTCCCAAGACTTCGGGCTGACACCATAGTCGGCCGCAATTGGGTTGCCAAGAACCTCGCCCGGGCGTGGCACGATCGCAACACGGGTCTCCTGAGCCGGGCCCTGGCGGCGGTCGATCCAGGTCGATCGGCCCGGATGCTCGAGCCGTGGGAGCTGCAGTTCGACACGCCCAGCGTCGAGCACCGGATCGGTGAGCTGGAGAGAGACGACAGCACCGGGAACGTGACGATCCCGAGAACACCGGGCCAATGAGCGACATTCAGCTAGCGTGCGCCGGGGCGGAGGCCCGGGGGAACCCGCAGGGTTCCTGGAGTTTGGCCTTCGGCCAAACATCCCGGAACATGCCACAAGGAGATCACGGGTCACCACCCCAGGAGGATCTAGCCAAGATCGACGGGCTCCGCTGTGGGCTCGCCGCGACGACGCACCGCGCTCAGCTCGCCGAGGTTGCCGATGAGCAGCAGCACGGCGGCCACGGCCAGGGTGGCGCCGAACGCGTAGAGACTCACGGTGACCACGCTGACGAAGCCGAACAGCGCAGCGACGGCCACGTAGAGCACCGACAGTCGAAGGGCGGCGTTGAACCGGCGGCGGACGAGCTGCTCGAGCACGCTGAACGCCGCGACCAGGGCCAGCAACGGGCCCAGGACCCGGAGATTCGACAGCAGCAGCGGCGCCGCGATCGACAGCATCACGAGCGGGATGCTCACCGTGGCCCAGATCGCGAGGATCCAGCCCGTCTCCTTCGGCGGGGCCAGGGGAACGGCGGGATCCTCGAGGTGGTCCCTGATCCCCCGGCCGGTCACGTCGCCTCGGCGGAGACGACGCCGGAGGTCTTGCAGCTCGGTGCGCTGCTTGAGTAGCGAGCTGAGCTGGTCGGACTGGTGGGCGATCTCCTCACCGACCGAGGCCCGAGAGGCGAGCGACATCAACCTCGACACCTGACGCAGCTCGTCATCGATGTGGTCGAGGCCGGCCTCGATGTTGTCCAGGCTGATCTGGAGATCGGCCAGCGAGGGGGGCGAGGTGCTGTGGAGCCCGGCGAATCCAACCGGGTCGGCCCAGGACTGGCGTATCTCGCCGTCGCGCTGGAACTTCGGTCCCGCCGGGGCTCGCTCGCTGTTCAGCGGATCGGTGGTGTCGAGTCCCCACAAGCCCCGGTAGCCACCGAACCAGCTCCGTTGCTCGTCGAGGTGCTCGAGCGTCCAGGACTCGATCGTGCGGCCGTTGCCGGGAGCGGCGTCGACGAAGGGGGCGCCCAGCGCCGGCCCGAGGCCCCGGTCGGTCTCCTCCTCCCGGATGCTCAGCGCTCGCTGCGACCAGCGCCTGACCCGCAGCAGCGGCCGCAGAGCTGGCACGTCGATCCTGGTCACGTAGTCTCCGGGACGGAAGTACAGCGCGTGCGACCCAGCGCCGGCATAGAGGATCGGGCGGTCGTCGAGGCGGCGGAGCTCGGTGTCGTCCCAATGGCGGCGGAGATCGGCGCCAGCGTTGTCGTGGCTCGACGCCACCACCCAGACCGGGGCCTGGTCGGCCGGGTCGCAGAAGATCCAGGCTTGCTCCCAGTCGGCCTCGTGATCGTTCACGCCCCGATAACCGCTGCGCCAGTCGTTCATGACGTAGAAGAAGGCGTAGTGGAGGACGAGCCAGTCACCGACCTGGACGACCCGGCCGTAACAGGTCGGCCGGTCGTGCAGGCCGTTGCGGTCGGCCTTGAGCGAGGCGGCCACGGTGGTCAGGCGGGGCGTCGTCGGCCGCAGGACGAGGCTGGCCAGGAACAGTGCATCGAGCATCCGGCCGAAGTAGCCGACGCGGCCGAGGCGGGGTCCGAGGAGCTTGCCGGCGAGGCGCTTCGCTTCGTCCTTGACCACCGACCGCCGCTCCCCTTCCGAGACGAAGCGAAGGTGGGCCGCGTCGCCGAGGTTGTGGTCGAGCAGCTCGAGCGTCACCTCGCCCGGCCCTCCGATCTGGCTCCCACCGACGATCAGGGCGCTGTGGGCGACGTAGCCCTCGACCGAG
>JAOTYQ010000419.1 GCA_029861725.1 Acidimicrobiia bacterium
CGGCGCCCACGGAGAAGTCGCCCGAGACCGCGTTGACACCGCTGTGCAGCCCGGCGAGACCGAACACGAGCAAGCCGTTCTCGCATCCGGCGATCAGGTCGTCGAGGGAGCCCGAGCCGGGCTCGACCGCCAGCGCATGGACACCAGGAGACGGCAGGCCGCGGGTGCCGCGTACCGCCGAGCCGGTCGAGCCGATCCCCGAACGGCGGCCGGTGTAGGAATCGTGGAGGTAGCCCTGGAGCACGCCGTCGATCACGAGGGGCACCCGGCGACAGGCCAGCCCTTCGCCATCGTGGGAGTCGGCGCCGAGGGAATCCGGGTCTGTGGCGTCGTCGACGAAGCTGAGCAGCTCGGCGGCGATCGTCTCGCCGACCCGATCGACGAACGGTGAACGACCCTTGAGCACCCGATCCCCGGTCAATGTCCCGGCCACGAGCGACAGCACCGTGGCGGCAAGGTGCTGGTCGAGCACGAGGTCGACCTTGCCGGTGGCGGGCTTCACCGAGCCAATCAGGTCGACCGAGTGGCTCACCGCCCGATCGACGACGTGATCAAGATCGAGCTCGTCGGGCTCCCTAGCCCCGTCGTAGGCGAAGCCGGTCTGGGTCCTCTCGCCGTCGGCGGCAAGTGCCTGGACCGACACGCTGGCCGAGGTGGCCTGCGAGGCCGCGGTGATCCCGGCGGTGCTGGCCAGGGCCACAGCCGAGTCGTTGTCGCTGTAGCCGGCGACCCGCACGCCGGTGATGCGAGGGTCGGCGGCCCGGACCCGGCGCTCCAGCTCGAGGGCCAGGTCCACCTTGGCCGACCTCGGGGTCTCCGAAACCGCCGCCCGCCACAGGTCGATCTCCCGGGACTCGACCCCGTCCGGCTGGGCGATACCGACGAAGCGGTCGGCCTCGGCGAAGGCGGCGTTGTCCCTCGCTTCGCGGAGCATCTCGGCGACGACGTCGTCGTCGAGGGTGCCGGCGCTGGCAAAACCTTCCCGTCCGTCGACGAGAACCCGAATGCCGATCGCGGCGCTGTCGGCCGTGGTCAGCGATTCGACCTCCCCGTCGTACACCTTCACCGAGCACGACCGCCCGTAGGAGCAGGCGACCTCGATCTCCTCGTTGGGGGCGGCCCTGGCAACGACTCCCTCAGCCAGTTCGAGCAGCGCCTCTGGCTTCATGACACCCGTCCCGAGGACGGGCGTCGGGTCACACTCTTCACGCCGCCGTCCCGCCGATGGTCAGCTCGGCCACTTTGAGGGTCGGAACGCCATCGCCGACGGGAACGCCCTGGCCGTCCTTGCCGCACGTGCCGGGCGGTCCCATCTCGAAGTCGTTGCCGACCGCCTCGATCTGCTGGAGAACCTTCGGCCCGTTGCCGATCAGCTGACCCTCGCGCAGCGGTGCGGTCAACCGACCGTCTTCGATCAGGTAGGCCTCGACCATCCCGAAGACGAAGTCGCCCGAGGCGGTGTTGACCTGCCCCCCGCCGAGGCGAGCAACGTACACCCCGTTGTCGACGCTGGCAATGATGTCGTCGGGTGAGCTGTCGCCGCCGGCGAGATAAGTGTTCGTCATCCGGACCATCGGGAGGTGACGGTAGCTCTGGCGCCGACCGTTGCCGGAGGGGGTGCGTCCCTCTTCTCGCGACCGGATCCCGTCCCAGAGGTAGTCGACGAGGACGCCGTCTTCGATCAACACGTTGCGGGCGGCCGGAGCTCCCTCGTCGTCGACGGCGTACCGGCCCCACTCCTCGGCCATCGTCCCGTCGTCGATCAGGGTCACGAGCGGTGAGGCCACCTGCTCCCCGAGCCGCCCGGCGAATGCCGAAGCGCCCTTGCGAACCAGGTCGGCTTCGAGGCCGTGGCCGCACGCCTCGTGGAACAGCACCCCGCCCGATCCGGGCCCGATCACAACCGGCAGCGTCCCGGACGGCGCGGGGCGGGCCCGCAGCTTGGTCAGAGCCCGGTTGGCTGCACGGGAGGCGAGCGTCTCGACGTCGTAGCGGTCGAACAGCTCGAAACCGACCGACAGGCCGACCGATTCGTAGCCGGTCTGCAGCCCCGCGTCGCCCGAAGCTACGCACTGAACCGAGAACCGGGTGCGGGTCTGATCGTCGGAGGCCAGGACTCCGTCGGAATTGGCGACGAGGATACGGCGACGGCTGTCGGCATACCCGGCGCTGACCTGGGTGATGGCCGGATCGGTGCCACGGGCAACGTCCTCAGCTCGCCGTAGCAGATCGACCTTGGTCGCCTTGTCGATGTCCTCCGGCGGGACCTCGACGGGACCCGGCTCGCCGCCGGCCCGGGTCATCGCTCGCGCTGTCGTCGTGCCTGCGCTGCCCAGGGCATCGGCGGCAGCACGAGCGGCTCGCAACAACCCGTCGGGCGACAGGTCGGCGGTGTGAGCGAAGCCGATCGACGAGCCGGACACCGCGCGGATTCCCGCACCTCGATCGCGGCCGGAAGCGAGCCGCTCGATCCGACCGTCGTCGAGGCCGACCGACTCTCGCCGCTCGTCTTCGACGAAGACCTCGGCGAACCCTGCGCCCCGCGAGAGCGCGGCATCCAACGCTTGCTCGATCACGTCCTGGTTCACGAGTTCCTGGCCACTCATCGCGTGAACCTTAGTCCTGCTGCTGCCGGGGCCAGGAAGTCGAACGTGGTCAGAGTAATGCCCCACCAGCCCGAAACAGCGACGATGGAGGTTTGACCAGGGGGTCCAGGCGAGGCACCGTAGTGGGCATGTCACCGGAAGCCGGGCTGGTCGCCACCACATCGCTCACCGTCGGTCCGCCCGATACGGCCATCGAGGTCGGCTCGGGCTCGGTTGCCGTTCTGGCAACACCCCGGCTCCTCGCATTGTGCGAAGCGGCCACGGTGGCGGCCGTAGCCGGTCATCTCGACGAGGGCATGACGACCGTCGGGGTCCAGGTCCGCCTCGACCACGTCACCCCTAGCCCCGTCGGGCGACGGGTCTCGGCGGAAGCGACCCTCGAGAAGGTCGCCGGTCGCAAGCTGTTCTTCACTGTCAGCGCCCACGATGATCGCGGTCTCGTTGCCGCCGCCAAGGTGACCCGGGTCATCGTCGATGAAGCGGTCTTCATGGCCAAATGTGCCGACGAATGACCAGGGAGAGTTCCCTGCTCAAGTCGGCGACCACCGGTTGCGACGCCGAGCGCTGACCGGCACAGATCGAGAACCCTGAGATCTTCCGCCCGCGACATCGCGGCCGGCACCGGCGACCGGTACCGTTTCGGGTGAGGTAGGCAACATGATTCTCGATTCCGTCCAACAGCCGAGCGATCTTCGAGAGCTGAGCAACCGCCAGCTGGTCGAGCTGTGCGCCGAGATCCGCGAGTTCATCATCGAGACGGTGAACCGGACCGGTGGCCACCTCGGCTCGAACCTAGGCATCGTCGAACTGACCGTGGCCCTCCACCGGGTCCTGTCGTCGCCCAGCGACATCCTCTTGTTCGACACCGGCCACCAAGCCTATGTCCACAAGCTGCTGACCGGCCGTAAGGACGGCTTCGTCGACCTGCGCCAGAGCGGTGGCATGTCGGGCTATCCCAGCCGCGAGGAGTCGCCGCACGATTGGATCGAGAACAGCCACGCCTCGACCGTGCTGGGCTACGCCCACGGTCTGGCTGCGGCTCTCGACAGCGGCGACCGCGATCGCCGCGACGACGGTGACGGGCCGGGGCGGATCGTGGCCGTGCTCGGCGACGGGTCGCTCACCGGGGGGATGGCGTTCGAAGGCCTCAACAACCTCGGCCACTCCGGCGCCAACGTGACGATCGTCCTCAACGACAACGGCCGCTCGTACGCCCCCACCGTCTCGCTGCTCACCGAGAGCCTGGTGAAGATCCGCTCCAACCCGGTCTACATGCGGCGGCAACGTCGGCTCGAGAGCTGGACCGGGAGGCTTCCCCTGATCGGCAAGCTCTCGCTCACCGGAATCAAGGCCTCGAAGGCCGCGATTCGTGAAGCCCTCGAGCCCCAGACGTTTTTCGAGCCGCTCGGGGTCCGCTACATGGGCCCCTTCGACGGTCACGACATCGCCGAGCTCGAAACGGCGCTGGTCAACGCAGGCAAGTTCGACGGCCCCGTGGTGCTGCACGTCAAGACCCAGAAAGGCCGCGGCTACGCTCCCGCCGAGAACGACGACATCAAGGCGATGCATGACACGTCGCCACGGTTCCTCGACGGCGAGGTGCGGGTCGCCGACCCGCCGGGCGAGAAGCCCGACAGCTACACCGAGGCCTTCACCGAGGCACTCGTCAAGCTCGGTGAGGAGCATCCCGAGCTCGTCGCGATCACGGCCGCCATGCCCGATTCGACCGGGCTGCTGCCGTTCCGCGAGCGATTCGGCGATCGCTGCTTCGACGTCGGCATCGCCGAACAGCACGCAGTGACCGCTGCCGCCGGCATGGCGATGGGGGGCCTGAGGCCGGTCGTCGCGCTGTACTCGACGTTCCTCACCCGCGCCTTCGATCAGGTGAACCTCGACGTCGGCCTCCACGGGCTCGGCGTGATCTTCTGCCTCGATCGGGCCGGTATCACCGGGCCGGACGGGCCCTCCCATCACGGCATCCTCGACCTCGTCCTTCTGTCGAAGGTGCCGGGCATGACCATCTTCTGCCCGAGCTCCTACCAGGAGCTCCAGCAGATGCTGCGCGACGCCTACGACATCGCCGATGGACCCGTGGCGATCCGCTGGCCCAAGACCCCGGCTCCGTCGGTTGCACCGGAAGATGTGGGCTTCGGCCTGGGGGCCCGCCGGCTGAGCGCCGGGCACGACGTCTGCCTGATCGGCGTCGGCAAGATGCTCGGCGCCGCCAGCACCGCGGCCCGGCAACTCGGCGAGGTCGGGATCTCGGCGACGGTGTGGGACCCACGTGCGGTCAAACCGCTCGATGTCGCCATGCTCGACGACGCCGCCCGCCATCGGCTCGTGGTCACGATCGAGGACGGACTGGTCGAGGGCGGCATCGGCTCGACGATCGCATGCCGACTCGCCGCGCACGACACGACCGTGCGAGCGCTGGGCGTGCCAACCGAGTTCCTTCCTCACGGCAACCCCGATGCCATCCTCGCCAAACTCGGGCTCGACGCCGACGGCATCGCCGGCACCGTTCGAGCCGAGCTCGGACGGTAATCAGCCGGCAGTATCGAAGAACGGGCCGACCGCCAGATCGGTCCCGCTACAACGGAGACCGGCGGCCTGGGCCGCCGTCTCCACTCGATCGGCGATCGCCGCGCATCCCAGGTTGTGAGCCAGCCGGACCGTCGATGCCAGCAGCTCGCCTCCTTCGCCGGTCGACGGTGCAGCGAACCGTATGAGGTCGAACGGATAGCGCCTCAGGATCTCGATGGGTGCATCCCCGAGCACGAAGCCGTCGAGTGCCACCCGAACACCGTGCGATTTGAGCCGCTGCAGGTTCGTCCAGAGCGGTTCGAAGCCCGGCTTGGCGTCGATCGACAGCACGAGCTGTGACG
>JAOTYQ010000033.1 GCA_029861725.1 Acidimicrobiia bacterium
ACGAGCGCCTTCGGGCCAGCAACGACGGACTCATCCAGGTCACGGTCACCCCGTTCGGTCTCGACGGCCCGTGGCGCCACCGTAAGGCCACCGACATCGTGGCCGGCGCCGCCGGCGGTCTTATCTGGCTCTCGGGCGAGCCCCGCTCGACCCCGGTCCAGGGGGGCGCCGACCCGAGCTTCACCATGGCCGGCCTCACCGCCGCCTCGGCCGCCACGATCGCCCTCACCGCCCGAGACGACGCTGGCGGGGCGGGGGCTCACGTCGACATCTCGCTGCAGGAGGCCACCGCGATGGCGGTCATGCAGACGGCGACCCCAACCCAGTGGGCCTGGCACGGCCGTATCCCGCGCCGCCCCGGTCTGTCCAACGCGCTGCGATGCGCCGACGGTGGCTACGTCGGGCTCCTCGTCCGGCCCGACCGGTTCGAGAAGTTCCTCGCCTGGTGCGACCGGGTCGGCATCGACCACGACATGACCAGCGACGACTGGGAGTGGTCGCTGCTCACGGCACCCCGGAAGAACAACCCGGTCGCCGCCGCCACCCTCGCCCTGGCCGCCGCCCTCAGCCGCGATGAGTTCGCGGCGGGTGCCCTCGACGCCGATCTCGTCTGCCTGCCGGTGCTCTCGTTCGACGATCTCCTCACCCACGAGCAGTACGTCGTGAACGACCAGTTCCTCACGGTTCACCATGACCAGCTCGGCCGCGACCTCGGCTTCGTCCGCTCTCCCGCCGACGCGATGGCCGACGATGTCACGATCCGGCGGGCCCCGACACTTGGCGAGCACCAACGCCTGCTCGATGGTCTCGAGCCGAGCGGGCCGCGCCGACCGGCCGTCGCCGACGGCGCGGTCCGTTCGAGCGATCCCGCCCGAGCGCTGGCCGGCATCCGGGTCGTCGACCTGGGATGGGTGCTGGCCGCTCCGATCGGCACCCGCCTGCTGGCGAGCTTCGGGGCCGAGGTGATCCGGGTCGAGTCGGCCAACAAGCCCGATTCGATGCGGAGCCAGCCCGGACCCGACGGCAAGCCAGACCCCGATCTCGGCGGCCTGTTCAACAGCGTGAACGCCGGCAAGAAGTCGCTGGCGGTAGATCTCGGCCGCCCGGAGGGCCTGGCCCTGCTGAAGGAGCTGATCGCCACCGCCGACGTGGTCGTCAACAACTTCCGACCGGGCGCGATGGATCGTATGGGCCTCTCCTACGACGTGCTCCAGACGCTCAAGCCCGACATCGTGTCGCTCAACCTGCCCGGCGCCCACCGCAAGGGCCCATGGGCCGTCCGCTCGAGCATGGGCAACATCTTGATGGCAGCATCGGGCTTCAACATGCTGACCGGATTCGATGGCGAGCGCCCCAGGGGCATGGGGATCGCCTACCCCGACTTCACCTCGCCCCACCTGCTCACCGCCACCATCCTCTCCGCCCTCCGCCAGCGGGACCGCACCGGGAACGGCCAGGAGCTCCATCTCACGCAGCTATCGGGCATGGTCTCACTGCTCGGCGTCGAGTGGATGCACTACCGGGCCACCGGGGTCCAGCCGCCACGCCGGGCGAACCGAGATCCCAACTACGCCCCCCACGGGGTATACCCGGCGCTCGGCTCGGTGCACAGCGACGACGAGTGGGTAGCGATCGCCGTGGCGGGCGACGACGAGTGGGCGGCGCTGTGCGCGGTCATGGACCGCCCGGCGCTAGCCACCGACGAGCGCTTCGCCTCCCCCGAGCAGCGCAAGCGGAACGAGGACGCCCTCGATAACGAGCTCCGCTCGTGGACCGGCACGCTCGACAAGTGGGACTGCGCCGACCGGTGCCAGGCTGTTGGGGTGGCGGCTGCCGCCGTCGAGCACCTCGCCGACACCTACGAGCGAGATCCCCACCTCCGGCACCACTACCAGATCGTGCACCAACCGTCGGCCCCCGAGGTTGCCATCCCGATCGATCGCGAGGCCGCCCGCTGGCGCCATGTTGACCACCGGCTGCAGCGGGCTCCGGGCATGGGCGAGCACAACGAGCACGTGGTGCGCGACCTGCTGGGCTACGACGAGCAGCGGTATGTGCAGCTCGTCGTCGACGAGGTGCTGGGTTGACGCTGGCCACGCCCGAGCCAACATCGGGTCACAACATCACACCGCCATAGGCGATACCGGTCAGGTGGGCCATCTCCCGGTCGAAGGTCGTGAGATCGTCGGTGCAGAACTGGTTGAGGTGATCGTGGCCGCAAGCCCGGGCGAGTACCGCCATCAGGTCGACGCTGGCCGTGAAGAACCGCTCGAGCCGGCGAGCCGCTTCGTCGACGATGAGACGAGCCCGGAGGTCCTTCTTCTGCGTCGCGATTCCCACCGGGCAGTTGTCGGTGTGGCAGGCCCGCATCCCCAGGCAACCAATGGCCTGCATGGCGGCGTTCGACACTGCGATCGCGTCGGCCCCGAGGGCGAGGGCCTTGGCGAAGTCCCACGGGGTCCGGAGACCTCCGGTGATGACCAGCGTGAGGTCGCGCCGGCCGCGGGCATCGAGGTGTCGCCGGGCCCGGGCCAGGGCCGGGATCGTCGGCACGGAGATGTTGTCGCGGAAGAGCACCGGGGCGGCACCGGTGCCACCGCCCCTCCCGTCGAGGATGATGTAGTCGACCCCGATCCGCAGGGCAGCGTCGATGTCGTCCTCGATGTGCTGGGCCGACAGCTTCACCCCGATCGGCACGCCGCCGCTGGTCTGGCGGACCTGCTCGGCCAGTCGGGTGAAGTCGTCCTCGCAGCCGAGGTCGGGAAACGTCGCCGGTGAGACCGCAGGTTCCCCCTCGGGCAGACCTCGTACCTCGGCGATCCGGCCGACGACCTTCGACCCTGGCAGGTGCCCGCCGGTCCCGGTCTTGGCCCCCTGGCCGAGCTTGAAGTGGAAGGCCTGCACGTCGGCGACCTTGTCGAGCGACCAGCCGAAACTGGCCGAGGCAAGCTCGTAGAAGTACCGGCTGTTGGCCGCGTGCTCGTCGGGCAGCATCCCGCCCTCCCCGGAACAGATCCCGGTGCCGGCCAGCTCGGCCCCCGTGGCGAGCGCGACCTTCGCCTCCTCCGACAGCGCACCGAAGCTCATGTCGGACACGAACAACGGGATGTCGAGCCTGAGGGGCTTGACCGCATTAGGCCCGATCGTGACCGAGCGGCCGACCTCGACGTCGTCGAGCCGGGGCCGGCGAGCGAGCTGGGCGGTGATGAACTGGATGGAGTCCCACGTCGGTAGCTCCTGGCGAGGCACGCCCATCGCCACGCTCGGCCCGTGCGAGCCGTAGCGGTCGAGCCCAGAGGCCGCCAGGGTCTGGATGAGCCCGACGTGCGGTTCCTCGTCCCCGCCGTGGATGTCGGCGTAGGCGCCCTGGTAGGCGTCGCGGTCATAGGGCTGGGGGTTGTCGTGCTCCCATGCCAGCAGCTCGTCGAGATCGATCATCAGATCGTCACCGTCGACCCACGAGCTGAACCGGTGCAGCGACTCCTCATTGTTGTACGACGACACCCCGGAGTCCATCCGATAGTCCCAGCCGTGCACGCCGCACAGCAGGTTGTCGCCGGCGACGTGGCCGTCGGCCAGCCGGGCACCCCGGTGGAGGCACCGCCCGTACAACACCGAGTGCTCGTCGGCCCGTCCGTCGGTCGACCAGCGCACGATCACGAGATCGACGTTCGACACGAGGGCGCCGATCGGCTCTCGATCGGGAACCTCGCTCCAGGTTGCGATCTTGTGGGCCTGCATGCTCGATCCCTCTTTGCCTCTGAACCGGTAGACGGTCATTGTGGCACCCTCGTCGGGTGACTTCTACGCTCCAGGCCATGACCGACCAGATCGTGCCGTTCCGAATCGATGTGCCAGACGAGCTCCTCGCCGATCTCCAGCAACGGCTAACGAACACCCGCTGGCCTGAGCAGGAGCTCGTCGACGACTGGTCGCAGGGGATCCCGCTCGCCTACGTGCAAGAGGTGTGCCGGTACTGGGCCGACGACTACGACTGGCGGGCCCGGGAGGCGGCCCTCAACCGGTTCGACCAGTTCATGACCACGATCGACGGCGTCGACATCCACTTCGTGCACGCCCGCTCCCCCAACCCCGACGCCATCCCGCTGATCATCACCCACGGCTGGCCGGGCTCGATCGTCGAGTTCCACAAGGTCATCGAGCCGCTGGCCGACCCGACCGCCAACGGAGGCGACGCCGTCGATGCGTTCCACGTGGTCGCCCCGTCGCTCCCCGGCTTCGGGTTCTCCGGCAAGCCGACCGAGACCGGGTGGGGGGTGCCCAAGATCGCGGAGGTGTTCGCCGAGCTGATGAGCCGGTTGGGCTACGACCGCTACGTGGCCCAGGGCGGCGACTGGGGCTCGGCGGTCACGAGCTCGCTCGGCGCCAACGACTCCGACCACTGCGCCGCGATCCACGTCACGCTGGCCATGGGGTCACGACCCAATGTCGACGGCGAGCCCACCCCCGAGGAGCAGCGGGCACTCGACGGGATCGCCCATTACCGCGACTGGGACTCGGGCTACTCGAAGCAGCAGTCGACCCGACCGCAGACGGTCGGCTACGGCCTCGTCGACTCGCCGGCGGCCCAGGCGGCGTGGATCCTGGAGAAGTTCTGGGCGTGGACCGATTGCGACGGCCACCCCGAAAACGTCCTCGACCGCGACGAGTTGCTCGACAACGTCATGCTCTACTGGATCAACGGCAACGGCGCCTCGTCGGCCCGCATCTACTGGGAGAGCTTCGCCCGCGGTCCCCGGCCGGTCGTCTCGATCCCGTCCGGGTTCGCCGTGTACCCCAAGGAGATCGTGCCCCCGGTGCGGGCGTGGGTGGAGGACGCGTATACCGACATCCGCCACTGGAGCACGCTCGACAAGGGTGGCCACTTCGCCGCCTTCGAGCTCCCCGACGTGTTCGTCGACGACCTGAGGACCTGCTTCCGGCAGTTCCGCTGAGCGCGACCGCTCAGATGAACGGCAAGGAAGTGACCGTGGCCTTGTGGGTCCGGTGGGCTGCGGTGACCTCGACGGGGGCGCCGGCCTCGACGGTGGCCCCCTCGATCTGAGCGAGGCCGATCGTGCGCTCCAGCCGGGGCGACCAGACCACGGCGCTCATCGTGCCGACGACTCGATCGTGGCGGGTGATCGGCGTCCGCTGAGGTAGCGGCCAGTCGTCGGCCATGTCGGCATCGACGTACAACCCGACGAGCAGGCGGGCCGGCCCCTCGGCCACCACCTTCTGCAACGCGGTCTTGCCGATGTAGTCGACCGGGGTGTCGACGTCGACGAAGGGAGCCATCCCGAGCTCGAAGGGGTTGGAGCCCGGCGTGTTGTCGCCACCGAAAGACAGCAGGCCACTCTCGACCCGCTCGACGTGGTTGGGGGCACCCGGGCCGATGTCGTAGCGCTCGCCCGCCTCGGCCACCCGTTCCCACAGGTCGGCGCCCCGCGAACCGTCACGCAAGAACAGCTCGAAGCCGCCCTGCTTCGACCAGCCCGATCGACTGAGCACGAGCGGGATGCCGTCGAGCTCGGTCTCCGTGAACCAGAAGTACCGCAGCGAGCGGGTCTCGTCGCCGAAGAGGTCGGCGACGAGGTCCTCGGCCTTCGGGCCCTGGATCGCCAGCGGTGAGACGTCGGGCTCGGACACCACTGCGTTGAACCCGCGCTCGGTCCCGATCGCACTGGCCCACAGCGCGATGTCGCCGTCGGCGGTCGAGAACCAGTACCGATCATCGGCCAGCTTCAACACGATCGGGTCGTTGAGGATCGAGCCGTCGTAGTCGCACAGCGCCACGTACTTGCCCTGACCGACCGACAGGCGAGTGAGGTCGCGAGCGGTGAGGTACTGCGCCAGCTGACCGGCTTCCGGCCCCTTGACCTGTACCTGGCGCTGAGCGGCGACGTCCCACATGGCAACGCCCTCGGTGAGCCGACGGTACTCGGCGGCCAGGTCTCCGTAGGACAGCGGCAGCAGCATCTTGTTGTACACCGTGAACTCGGTGACCCCGGCGGCGATCGTGGCGTCGTAGAACGGTGACCGCCGGATCCGGGGAGTCTGAGCAACGCGCACCATCAGGCCTCTCCTGGGGGATGAATTGGAGATCGGGCCCGCCAGTCTGCCTAGCCTGGTCGAAAAACCACCCAGGGGGACCGTGCCATGGCTCTGATCGACGAGCGCACCGCAACCGAGCTGATCCCGGTGCTGGATCTGCAGCCGGTGACCGACGGCGACCCCGACGGTATCGACCGACTGGCCGGGCAGCTGCGGCGGGCCCTGACCGACGTGGGCTTCTTCTTCGTGGTCAACCACGGCGTGCCGTGGAGCGAGGTCGAGGCCGTCTACGCCGAGGCCCGACGGCTCCACGCCTGCCCGCCGGAGCAGCTGGCCCCGATCGCCATGGACCGCGACCATGGCGGCTATCTGGGCCTCGGGGGTGGCACGTCCTACGCGTCGGAGATCGCCGGCGAGGTCCGGACCCCGAACCTCAACGCTGCGTTCTTCGCCCATCGCGGCGGCTACCGGTTGGGCAACCGGTGGCCGGAGCTCGACGGTTTCCGGGCCGTGATCGAGACCTATATGGACTCGATGACCGCGCTCGGGCGCCGCCTGCTGCCGCTGCTGGCCCGCTCGCTCGAGCTCCCCGACGAGTTCTTCGAGCCTCACTTCGACGTCCCGTCGTGCACCCAGCGGATGTCCCACTATCCGGTGCTCACCTACGGCGAGAACGACTGGGGTCTGGCGCCCCACACCGACTCGTCGATCTTCACGCTCCTGCCGGCCAACGACGTGCCTGGGCTCGAGATCCGACCGGCCGGCCACGACTGGATCGAGCCCCCGTCCCTTCCCGAGTCGTTCCTGATCAACAGCGGCGACATGCTGAAGCGCTGGACCAACCATCGGTTCCGCTCGACCGCCCACCGGGCCCGAAACGCGTCGAACGTCGACCGCTACGCCATTCCGTTCTTCTTCGGCGCTCGCGACGGCGCGGTGATCGAAGCGCTCCCGACGTGCGTCACCTCCGACAACCCGGCCCGACACGAGCCGATCACCTACGGCGACTACCAGCGGTGGTTCATCAACCGGAACTACGCGGCGGTCACGGGCGAACAAGCGAGCGAGATCGCACCATGAGTGAACGATCAGACGACCTAGCAGAAAGGCACCGATTATGAGCGTCGGACCGGGGAGCCCGGTCCGACACTCTCATCCTCGAACGACTAGAAAGGCACCGATTATGAGCACCCAGGCCGAGCGCAGAGCGAACGGCATCGATGTGATGAATACCCTGACCGGGGGTGGTGGGTCGGCGGAAGCGGCGGCGTCGATGGAGCGGCGCCACGGCGATCTTGGCACGTTCGCCGTCGACCACGTTCTCGGGAACCTGTGGTCTCGCCCGCAGCTGTCGCGCCGCGACCGGAGCATGATCGTCGTCACCTTCCTGGCCACGATCGGCGCCAGCGATGAGCTGACGACCCACGTGGTGGGGGCGGTCAACCATGGCCTGAGCCGCGACGAGATCCGCGAGATCGTGAACCAGGTCGCCGGCTACGGAGGCTTCCCGATGGCGATGCACGCCACCCGGATGGTCGACAAGGCGTTCTGCCGGATCGACGGCGTTGCCCGCCTGCCCGACCGGGAGCCCGGTCCGGCAGTCGACGACGACGATCGCCACGTAGCCGCCACCGACGTGCTCGGCACCCTGTTCGCCGGGCGGACGTCGTCGGATCCGGCTGAGGCTCGGGCCGGCGTTGTCGACTCGCTCGGCGGCGTCGGCGAGATGGCGTTCGACTGGGGCTTCGGTGAGCTCTGGGCTCGTCCCGAGCTGTCGCGCCGCGATCGGAGCATGGTCACGGTGGCCATCCTGGCCATCCTCCGCTGCACCGACGAGCTGGCAATTCACGTCCCCGGCGCCCTCAACCACGGCTGCAGCCGTGAGGAGATCGAGGAGATCATGGTCCAGCTCACCGTCTACGGAGGGTTCCCCCGGGCGGTGGAGGGGATGCGGGGCGCCCGAGCGGCGTTCGCCAAGATCGACGCCCGGGCCGCCAAGGTCTGAACCGCCAGCGCCCGGGGGGGGTCAGCTGGCGATGGCGTCGAGCACGTCGAGCCGGCCGGCCCGGCGGGCGGGACCCCAGGCGGCGATGAGGCCGGCCACGCCGGCCACGGCGACCAGGATCAGGATCCGGGTGGTGGGCACCGCCAGGGTGGAGGTGATCGTCGCCGGCAGAGCGGCGACGGCGGCCCACCCGAACAGCACGCCGATGGTCACCCCGAGAGTGGCACCGAACAGGGCGACCAGACCGGCTTCGAGGCGGACCATGCGCCGCAGCTGACGGCGGGTCATACCGACGGCCCGCAGCAGGCCCAGCTCCCTGGTCCGCTCGAACACCGACAGTGCCAGGGTGTTGGCGATCCCGATGAGGGCGATGATGACCGCGAGGGCGACCATCACGTTGACCGTGGCCAGCGCCTGGTCGATCGTCCCCTCCAGGGTCTCGACGTAGTCGCCGGAGGTGGCGATGCTGACCTGGGGGTACGTCTCGGCGATCGGGGCGAATGCCGCCTCGGCCTGCTCCGTGGTCACGCCGTCGGCCAGGGTCATCGCCACCCAGCCGTCGACGCCACTGGCCCCGACCGCGGTCCAGGTGGAGAAGTCGACGATGTAGTCGTCATCGACGACCACGTCGTCGGCGAAGATGCCAATGACGGTCAACTCACCGCTGGCGCCGCCGGCGAACTCGACCGGCAGGACGTCGCCGACGGCGATGCCCGAGGTCGTAGCGGCCTCGTCGGAGACGAGGATCGGGTCGGCCACCGCCGGGTCGCCGACCACGCCGTCGGTGATGTCGAGGTCGAACAGCGCCGGGAGCTTCCCGAGGTCGGTTCCGACGATCTCGGTGACCTCCGGGCCATCGGGTCCGCCGGTGGCGATGCGAGCTTGGTCGAAGCGGAACGAGGTGACGGTGTCGGTGACGCCGGTCGCCTCCAGCTCGGCGGCGACGGTAGCGGGGAACTCGCCGTCGTCGGTGACCAGGTAGTCGGCGGTGACCGAGCTGTCGAGCGTGGCCCGCAGCTGGGCCTTGACCGACTCGCCGACGGTGAGCGCCATGCTCACCATCGCCAGCCCGATCATCAGCGCCGCCGCGGTGGTGGCGGTGCGCTGGGGGTTGCGGCCGGCGTTCTGCTTGGCCAGCCGACCAGCCACGCCGGCGACGCGGCTACCCGGCCAGCCCAGCAGCTTGGTCAGCGGGACGGCGACGAGGGGGCTGAGCATGGTGATGCCGATGAACACGCCGATCGCTCCGAGCGCCAGCAGGGCGACGATCGAGGCGGTGGCACTGGCGACGAACAGCCCCGCCGCACCGGCGGCGGCACCGATGGCGGTGAGGCCGGCGCCGATGGCGAAGCGGACACGACCGCTGACCTCGCCGGCGGCGGCTCCGTCGCGCAGGGCGGCGATGGCGGGGACCCGCGACGCTTTTCGGGCCGGACCGACCGCCGAGATGAGCGTGACCCCGATGCCGACTGCGGCGGCGACCAGCATCGTGCGGGCCGACACGACGATCGGCGAGTCGGGGAGCTGGGCCCCGATGGCGTTGAACAGGCTCCGGAGACCGAGAGCGACGGCGACGCCGGTACCGATCCCGATCACCGAGGAGATGACGCCGATCACCATGGCTTCGGCCTGGACCGAGCGGCGGATCTGGACCGGGTCGGCGCCGACGGTGCGGAGCAGCGCCAGTTCCTTGGTTCGTTGCCCGAGCACGATCGAGAACGTGTTGTAGATGATGAAGATGGAGACGAACAGCGAGATCCCGGCGAAGCCGAGCAGTACGTTGCCGATGATGTCGATGCCGCTGTTGAAGTCAGCCCTGGTCTCGGATTCGAGGGTGGTGTTGTCGATGAGCTCGGCGCCGGCCGCCAGCTCGTCGAGGCGGCTCTCGACGGAACCCCGGTCGGCTCCGCCGTCGAGGGCGACGACGATCGAGTCGAAGCCGGTCGAGCCCTCGAGCTCGTTGAGGTAGCCGAGCTCGAACTGCATCAGCGTGGCACCGAGCGTGTCGTTGTTCTCGCCGAAGCTGGTCAGCCCGGTCAGGGTCACCTCGCTCCGCCCGGTCGGAGTCAGCACGCCGTAGGTCTCACCCACGACGAAGCCGTGGTTGGCGGCGGCGTCGACGTCCATCGAGAACTCGCCGGCGGCATCGGGGGCCTCCCCGTCGACAACGGTGAGGTTCGAGAGCCGCTGGTCGTCGATCCATCCGAACGCGAGCTGGGGCGGACCGTTGAGGGAGATCTCCTCGCCGTCTCCGTTGATCGGCCGGATGGTGTTCTCGGCGGCGACGACGGGAGCGGCCGAGGAGACGCCGTCGACGGAGGCCACCTCGGCGAGCAACGACTGATCGAGCTGCTCGGGCTCGCCGAACTCGGCGACGGGACGGATCTCGTAGTCGGTTCCGCCGACGATCTCGCCGGACAGGCTGTCGAAGCTCGAGCGGAGTCCGTCGGTCAGGACGAACGACGAGACGACGAACGACACCGCCAGGACGACGGCGAGGGTGGTGAGGGCGAACCGGACGCGGTTCGCGGCGAGGTTCTTGAGGGTCAGACGCAACATGTCGGCGCTCCTTCGTGTGCGATCGGCGGCGCTAGTCGCCGAGGCCGCGCATGCGGTCGAGGACGGAGTCGGACGTCGGGTCGGCCATCTCGTCGACGATGCGACCGTCGGCCAGGAAGACGACGCGGTTGGCGAACGATGCGGCGAGCGGATCGTGGGTGACCATCACGATGGTCTGACCGAGCTCGACGACGGCAGAGGCCATGAAGTCGAGGATCTCGTGACCGGTGCGGGAGTCGAGGTTGCCGGTCGGCTCGTCGGCGAAGATGATCTCGGGCCGCCCGGCCAGGGCCCGGGCCACTGCGACGCGCTGCTGCTGACCTCCGGAGAGCTCGCTCGGCCGATGGCTGAGCCGATCGGCGAGGCCGACGGTGGCGACCACGTGGTCGAGCCAGGCCCGATCCAGCTTCGTGCCGGCCAGATCCTGGGGGAGGGTGATGTTCTCGATCGCGTCGAGGGTCGGGATGAGGTTGAACGACTGGAAGATGAAGCCGATCCGGTCCCGCCGCATGCGGGTGAGCTGCCGCTCGTCGAGCGTCGAGAGATCGGTGTCGCCGATGACGACCTGACCGGCGGTGAGCTGGTCGAGTCCGGCCATGCATTGCATCAGCGTCGACTTGCCCGAGCCGGACGGCCCCATGATGGCCGTCATCCGGCCGCGCTCGAAGCGGACGTCGACATCATCGAGGGCGGTGACCTCGGTGTCGCCCTTGCCGTAGATCTTCACGGCCCCGACGGCGGCGGCCGCCGTGGGTCGATGGGCTCCAGCGGCAACATCGGCTGCGGTCGGAGCTTGGAGAACGGTGGTCATCACAGATACCTGCCTTCGCGGTCGGTTCGAGCGTTCGTTCGTCGTGCTGGATTCGAACCTAGGAGAACGCCGGCAGCAGGCACATCGGGCCTTGTACTGATTCGACCCTCATCAACCCGTAGCCAACTCAGGGTTTACCCGTAGATCGTGGGGAGGAGCCCGATATCGGCCGGAGGTATGAGCCGACGGTGCCTCCTCAGTGGCTGCGCCTCAGGTGGCGGTCCGCTCTTGCCGGTCCCTGACCAGGGCGAGATACCGGTAGAAGCCGTGGACGAACTTGCCATACGGGATCGTCACGAAGAACGCGAAGACGACGCCAAGGTGGACGGCGAGCAGCAACGGCATCGCCGCCGTTGCCCGGAGCACGAGCACCCCGAACCCGGTCACCGCGAGCAGCAGCAACAGCACGAGGAACGACAACTCCATCGGGCGGGACGCGGCGTCGCTCAGGTCGGGGTCTCGGTTGTGCTTGGCCGCCAGCAGGCCGATCGGGCCCACGATGAGCCCGAACCCGCCGGCGGCGCCGAGCACGACGACCGGGTGGTACCACGCATAGGGAGCCTCGGAGCCGAACCCGGTGTCGAGCACGGCGGCGAGGGTGGTCGAGGCGAGGCAGAGGGCGAAGCCGTAGTAGGTGAGGTGGTGGTACCGGCGGCGGGTGTCGGTGGGGCGCTCGTCGGTGTTCATGCACCCCACCCCTCCGCCGTCGAGGTACTCGAGCGTGCTGGCGGAGCGGCCGGCCCCGGCGAGATCACGCCATCGCAGCGCTCCGCCTCCGATCGCCCGCCAGTAACGACGGAGCGAGATCGACAGGGCCGCCAGCCCGTAGCCGAGGGCGGCGATGAACACGAGCACGATCACGGCGTGGGGGACCACGTCGTAGAAGGCGCCGGGCCCGGTGTGGACCTCCAGGAACGACGATCCCATCGAGACGCCGATCGCGGTGACGAACGCAGCGACCGCGACCACGATCGCCAGGGTCGTCACGAGGGCGTTGCGAGCGAAGGCCGCGGCGAGCTGGGCGGGCCAGGCGTAGCGGGCCCAGGTCTCGGCCCGCAGCTCGGCCAGGTTGGCCGGCACGGTGACGGCGAACTCGTGGGGCGGGGCGTACTGGCAGTCGTAGAGGCAGGCACCGCAGTTGTGGCAGAGGTTGGCCAGGAAGTCGAGGTCGCCGTCGGTGAAGACCCGGCGCCGCTCCATGGCCGGGAACACGGCGCACAGGCCCTCGCAGTATCGGCAGGCGTTGCAGATCGTCATCAACCGATCGGCCTCGGCCAGCGATGCGGTGGCGTGGTCGAGTACGCCGGGCCCCGATACCGGTTGCCGGGCCGTCCAGGTCTCGCTGCTCTCAGCCGACATGGAGCGCCGCCTCCCGGCCTGCGATCCGGCCGAAGACGCTACCGATCGTCATGCCGAGCCCGGCGAGGTAGCCACGGTCGAGCACGTTGCCGGCCATGATCTCACCGGCAGCGAGCAGGTTCGGTGAGGTGGCTCCGTTGGCCATGATCAGCTTCGTCTGCTCGTCGACCTTCACCGCGAGGTAGGTGAACGTGATCCCGCAGCGGAGCGTGTAGGCGTAGTACGGGGGCTGGTCGAGCGGGCGGGCCCAGTGCGACTTCGGCGGCTCGATGCCCTCGGTCCGGCAGTCGTCATGGATGGTGTGATCGAAGGTGCCCGGTCGGCAGGCGGCGTTGAAGGCGTCGACCGTGGCTCTGGTCCTAGCCGGGTCGATCCCGACGATCGCCGCCAGCTCTTCGATCGAGTCGGCCCGCTCCGGCGGGAACACCGACGGCATGAAGGAGTCGATCGACTTGGCGTCGATGAGGACGTGACCCACCTGTTCGGGCTGCATGGCGACGAGCCGGCCCCAGATGGCGTAGCGCTTGGGCCAGAACTCCTCGCCCTCGTCGTGGAAGCGCTCGCCGTGCTGGTTGACGACGATGCCGAACGGAACGCAGTCGAGCCGGGTGACGATGCCGCCGTCGAACTTCGGGGCTCGGCCGTCGATGGCGACGGCGTGGCACTGCCGCGGATCGCCGATCAGCTCGACCCCGGCATCGCCCAGCAGCCGAAGCACACCGCCCCGGTTGTAGGGCGTGCCCCGCACGAGGAAGTTCCGGGCCGGCGGGCCCCACGACTCCTCCAGCCACTCGAGGTTCGCCTCGAATCCGCCGGAGGCGGCGACGAAGGCCCGAGCTGCGATCTCGTGATCGGTCGCCGCCCCGCCGGGCCCGTCCGGTACTGTTCGCCGCACGGTGGCCGAGGTGAACTCGCCGGAGGTGGCGTCGATGTCGAGGCCGACCACCTCGGCGTCGTACCACACCTCGACGCCGAGGTCCTCGGCAGTGTGGTGCAGGGCGTTGAGCATGGCCCGACCACCGCCGAGGAAGAAGGCGTTGGTCCGACCGAGGCTGAGCGTGCCCTCCAGCGAGGGCTGGAACCGGACGCCTTGGGCCTGCATCCAGTCCCACAGGTCGAGTGACTCCTCGAGGAGGAGACGGGCCAGCTTTGGGTTGCTGTCGGCGCCGGTGACGGCGCGGAGGTCATCGAGGAACTCCTCGACGGGGTACGGCCCGGTGAGGATGTCGTTGCCCTCGTCGTGGGCGAGCCGCATGTTGCGGGTGTGGCGGGTGTTCCCGCCCCGATAGGCCCGGGGGGCGGCTTCGACCACGAGAACCCGGGCCCCCGCCCGGGCGGCGGTGATGGCGGCGCACATCGCCGCGTTGCCGGCTCCCGCGACCAGGACGTCGATCTCGGCCCCGCTCGGCCCTGATCGAGGCTCAGGCAAGGGCGAGGGCCTTCAGGTCGAGCGCCGAGCCCATCAGGTCCTCGAAGTTGTGGCGGAAGAACCGATCCTGGACGTCCGCCGACAGGGCCTGCACTTCATTGTCGAAGCGCCGCAGCGGGTTTCGGCCACCTTCGACGTGGGGGAAGTCGGAGGAGAACATGCAGATGTCGGGGTGGGAGTTCTCGATGATCCACCGGGTCGGCTCGGTCGGGTACGGCGTCACTCGCACCTGGCGCCTCAGGTAGTCCGATGGGCGGATGCTGAGCTTCTGCAGCCGTTGCTCGTGGCGCTCGAATGCCTCGAACGCAGCTTCGAGCTGGCGCAGGAACGACGGCACCCACACGGCCCCGAGCTCGATGATCCCGATCCTCAGATCCGGGTGCCGCTCGAGCACACCGTCGAAGATCAGCATCGACAGCGCTTGCACCGGAGCGGAAGAGATCGCCATGTACGACACGGAGCGGAAGTTCTCGCCGCCGCCGTGGAAGTCGGGCTCGGGGGGCAGGCCGTTGTTGCGGTGCTGGGGTGGCATCACGAGGTCGGGGGTGGCAACGTGCATCACGACCGGGATCCGGGCCACCTGGGCTCGGGCCCACACCGGATCGAAGCCGATGTGGCTGTGGGCGTGGTTGGCCGGCATCCGGTTGGGGATGAGCAGGGCGGCGGCGCCGGCCTCGATCGCTTCTTCGGCGCACGGCCCGGCGAGCTCGAGATCCTGCAGCGGGAGATAGGCGACGGGCAGCAGCCGGGGATCGTGGGCGCAAAAGGCGATCTGGGCTCGGTTGGCGGCGCCGGCCGTCTCGTAGGTGAGCTCGGCCGGGGCCGAGTGCTCCATCTCTTCCAGCAGGGTGTTGGGCATGCTGGGGAACACGAGCTGGCTGGTGAAGCCCATGAAGTCGAGGGCCTCGCTGCGGTCGGAGGGGTCCCACGCTCCCGGCGCCCGGTAGTTCTTCCGCAACATGACCTCGTCCTCGGCCCCGGCCCGGAACTCGGGGTCGGCCTGCAGCGCCCGGCACGTCTCGATCTCGCCGAAGACCTTGTCGTTGTCACCGATCGAGAAGTGGGCCTGGGCGTACTCGACGACGGCCCTCGAACCGAACTCGTCGAGCCATTCCGGCGGCTCCATCGTGTGGGCGTCGGCGTCGTGGATGATGCGGTTCTCGACGTAGGGCATACCGGCAACGCTACTCACCGGCCGGGGGCGGTGAGAAAGCGCTGGCTCCGGCTACCGCCGCAGGGGTTGCCACCGGCGGTAGGTGGCGCACCGCCAGAGCCACTCGGCCGGGCCGTAGCGGAAACGGGCGAGCCAGGCGGGTGACCACCACAGCTGGGCCAGCCATACCGCACCGATGAAGCCGACGACGAGCGTTCTGGTCGGGGTCCAGGAGTCGGCGACGAGATCGGTGATGCCCCGGAACACGACGATGCCGATGATCGTCTGGCTGAGGTAGTTCGTGAGGGCCATCCGGCCGACGGCTTCCAACCGGGCCCGCAGCCGGTCGGCCCCGCCGCCGAGGTTCCACCATGAGAGGAGGGCGACGTAGCCGATGGCGGCCGGGATGGTGCCGATCGTGTTCGGCACCGTGCCGATCACGGCGACGCTCGGTCCGAAGTCGCCGGCCGCGACGATGCCCAGGCCGAGGGCGGCTAGCGGGAGACCGATCCCGAGCCCGAGGATGGCGAGGCGGCGATAGGTGGCGGGGGCCAGCTCACCGGTGACGAAGCCCGTGCGGTAGAGCGCCACCCCGATCAGCATCATGCCGATCGCCCGACTGAAGAAGTCGACGAGGAGGAACACGCCGACCGCGTCGGAGATCGCCCCGGCGGCGAACCAGTACTGGCCGAGGCCGGTGCCGGCGCTGTCGACCGTCGACTGGGCGACGACGGCGGCGAGGGGCGACAAGGCGACTGCGGCGACACCGAGGATCGCCAGGACGAGCGGCCGCTGCTTCCGCACCGCGATCAGCAGCGGCGCCGACAGCGCATAGACGACGAGTACGTCGCCGTCCCACAGGGCGGCATGGGCGAGCCCGATCGCGAGCAGGAGCGCGTTGCGCCAGAGGCTCAGCCAGCTGCCATGGCGACCCTTGGCCGCCGCCCGGTCGGCGAACAGCACGATGCCTGCTCCGAACAGCATCGAGAAGATCGCCATGAACTTCTGATCGACGAGCACCTCGCCGAGCCCGCCGACGATCCAGTCGAGAGCCGTTTCGCTGCCGGCTGCATCGAGATTGAAGTAGGCGGCGGTGCCGAGTGCGTAGGAGACGGCGTTCATCACGAGGATACCGAGCACCGCCACCCCTCGGACCAGATCGAGGTTGGTGATCCGCCCGGATTCGGCGGTCGAGATCGGGCCCGACGCCCGCCTTCGCTGCGGGAACGGAACCGACGGAACACGATGCGCGAGACGCAGCGGCTTGCGCTTCGGCTCTTCCGTGACCGTGGGTTCACAACGGTCACGGTGGAGGAGATCGCAAGCGAGCTGCAGATGGCCGCCTCCACCATCTACCGCCACTTCGGCACGAAGGAGAACCTCGTGCTCTGGGACGAGCACGATCCGGCGATCGAGGCGGCCCTCGGGCAACGGCTCGGGTCGGAGCCCCCGCTGGCGGCCATCCGGGACGCGTTCATCGAGACGCTGGCCGATCTCTACGCCGACGATCTCGACTTCCAGCTCGACCGGATCAGCTACATCTTCGAGACCCCGGAGCTTCACGCCGCCGCCGTAGAAGCCGACTTCCGGGCCCGCCACGAGCTCACTGTGGCCCTCACCTCCGTCCTCCCCAAGGCCGACCGGGAGGCGGCGCCGATCCTGGCTGGCGCGGCACTTCTGGCCCTGGACGCGGCAATGGATCGTTGGCAGTCGGGCAAGGGCCGACCGTCGTTGACCACATGCATCGAGCGGGCCTTCGCCACCGTCGCCGACCTCGGATCGATCGGCTGAGCTCGCCGGCTGGCTTGGCCCAACCTCGGGATGACCCGGCTCGCCAACGCTGTAGGACGCTGCTCACGTTGCTCTGGCCACCTCGATCTGGATCTCGGTCACGTAGCTCTCGTCGTCCTGGGTGACGGGCGGGGCGCACACGATGTTCCACTCATAGGCCGGTCCCGAGACCTGGTAGCCGTTGTCGTCGATCCAGGCGAGCAGGGCGCCGTGGGCATCGGGAAGCCGGTTGAAGGCGCCGTGATGGGTGAGGCAGGCCACCCGGGTCGGTCCAATGACCCGGATCTCGGCCTCGCCAGTCGCCTCGTAGTCGTCCGGCACCGGCAGCACGGCTTCGAGGTCGATGTTGTTGCCGTCGTCGGAGAAGTGGTGGTAGATGTTGCCAGCTGGCCCGGTCCCGATCGACGGGTCGACCGATTCGAAGAGACGGGGGAAGAGGGGTGCAATCTCGCTGACGTCGTGGATCCGAGCTCGGATGTAGGCGATTCGCTTTGGCTCGGTCGTCTTGACGGTTACGTCGGGCATCGGTTGCTCCAGTCGTTGGTCGAGGTGGGCCAGTTGGCTTCTCACTCGTTCGAGCCGGTCGGCGGTGCTGGCGAGCGTGGCCTCGAGCTCGGCCACCCTGCTCTGGAGGAGCGAGCGGAACTGCCCCGGGGTGAGTGCGTCGTCGAGTATGCACCCGATCTCCTCCAGCGAGAGCCCGAGGTCCTTCAGCGCCAGCAGACGCCGAGCTCGCTCCACCCGCTCGAGCTCGTAGAGCCGGTAGCCGGTCTCGGGATCGACCTCGCTCGGAACGAGGAGGCCGATGTCGCCGTAGTAGCGGACGGTCCGGACCGGTAGCTGCACGAGGCGAGCGAACTCGCCGATTCGGAGGAGCATGTCGCCCATGCTGGGGTCTCCACCAGCTGGAGTGTCAAGGGTCGACTGCCCAGCGCCGTGTCACGGGGAATTGTGCGGCCGAGGCCGCGCCCTGAAGACTCGACCCATGAGCACGTTCTACGCAGATGCCTCTGTCTCGATCCGCGACGACCTGGCCGAAGCCCATCGGCTGACCGTCGAGGGCTGGGCCCGGCCCGGGAACTGGTGGTCGGCGGCCGAGCGGCTGGCGATGATCGACGAGGTCCGGAGGGCCCGGACCTCCGACGAGATGCCACCGTGGGTTCGGGCTACCACGATCGACGGGCTCACCGATCGCGCCGGCCCGCTGCCCGAGGCCGCGATCGACGCGGTCTGGCGGCTGACCAACCATCCGGGAACGCTGACCGAGGACTGGTACCGAGAGACGATCGCGCGGGGACTGCGGCCCGAGGCCTATGTGGAGCTGGTCGGCGTCGTCGCCACCGCCAACTGCCTGGACGTCTTCGCCGACGCGATCGGGGTCGACAGTCGTCCCCTGCCGGCGGCCGCCGAGGGCGAGCCCGACCAGACGACGATGCCCGGCGTGGCCGTGTCGACGCACTGGGTGCCGACGGCCCCGGTGAAGGGGGCCAACGTCGGCAAGGCCCTTACTTCGGTGCCGGTGGCGGCCGAGGCGTGGCGCCGGCTGTCGGATGCGCAGTACGTGCCACCGGAGGCCCTGATCAAGGACCTGGCATGGAGCCGGGGGGCGCTCGACCGGATGCAGGTCGAGCTGCTGGCCGCTCGCACGTCGCTGCTCAACGAGTGCTTCTACTGAACGACGTCGCACGCGATGCTGCTCGGTCTGAGCAGCCTCCACGACGACGCCGAGACGGAAGGTCGGCTCGAGTTGTCGACCGTCGCCACCAGCGAAGCCGGCGACGGTGGCGTCCGCCATGGGGCACTGCTCAGCCGCTTCGCCGAGCTGGTCCACGAGCGCGCCGGCCTCGACGACACCCGGCCCGAGATGGTCGACGCGCTCGGCGAGGAAGGCCTCGTGGATGCCGCTGCGATCTGCGCCAACTTCAACATGATGGTTCGCATCGCCGACGGCACCGGAACGCCGCTCGACGAAGGCACGGTTGCGCCCTCGGCCGAGCTACGGGACGACCTCGGGCTCGACGAGCTGACCAGCCGCCGCGTTGCGCAGTCCCAACCGACCTGACAGCCACGAGGGCGCCGACCGAGCAGGAGCCGTTTTCGAGCGCCGAGGGAGTGCTGCCTAGACTTCGACCCATGTCTCGATCAGGCACCGACATCAAGAACCGCTCCGCCGGGTTGGCGGCCCCGACGTTCGAGTCGGTGGCGTTCACCACCCCTCCCCCGCTGACCGACGCCACGGTGGCGATCCTCACCTCGGCGTCTCTCCACCACCCGGAGCAACCCGACTTCGATCCAGCCGACACCAGCTTTCGGGAGCTGGAGGCCGACCGCCACGACTACCAGCTCGGTCACTGGAGCCAGGACGTCGACCATGTGGGCTTCGGCCTCGACTACAACGTGGTCTTCCCGATCGACCGGCTCCAGGAGATGGAGGCCGACGGGCGGATCGGCAAGGTGTCCGACGTGCATCTCGCCTACGCCGGGAACCAGTTCGACGTGGCCGGCATCCGGCTCGACTCCGGACCGGAGGGAGCTCGGATACTCAAGAACGCCGGGGTCGACGTGGTCCTCCTCACCCCGGTCTGACCGCTGTGCACGCGTGCCGTGAGCACGCTCGCCCACGTGCTGGAGGAGCACGGCCTGGCCACGGTGTCGTTGGGCATCATCGAGAAGCAGCTCGTGTCGACCGGACCGCCCCGCGGCCTGTTCGTCGACTTCCCGCTCGGACGCCCGCTCGGCAAGCCTGGCGACGCCGCCTTCCAGCACCGGGTCCTCGATCACGCGTTCTCGCTGCTCGACGCCACCGAGCCGGTGATCGAGACCTTCGACGAAGCGATCATCGACGAGGGTGAGGTCCTGAGCTGCGCCATGCCCCCCATCGACGACCCCGACGCCCACCCTGCGATCGCCGAGGCTCGCGGCCTGCGGGCCGCCTACAACCGGACTGTGGCCCGCAACGACGGTCGCCTCGGCACCTACCGGGTGCTCGGGCCCGACGACGTGCCGGCCGCGATCGAGTCGTTCGTCAGGGTGGCGGAGGGAACGCCGTGGAAGGAGGCCGGCATCCCCGGCATCCCGGCACGGGTCACGATGGACATCCGGGGCTACTACGAGGCGGCCGCGCTCTCGCTGACCGAACACACGCCCGGGGCGTTCG